>NZ_NFJA01000107.1:0-11412 GCF_002159615.1 Bacteroides sp. An279 | reverse complement strand
AGGGCAAACAACTTTGTAGAAAACATCTTTTCCACATGTATGGCACTGCATAATCTCAGAATTAAAATCAACCCTTGGAACTATCATAACTAATTTACATAAACTCTATACATTGATTCGTATCTGCCAAACAAAATTATCGGAGAAATTAAGACACTGTTTTGAATTTATCGTGCGATGATTTGGAATGAGTAAAGACGCAAAATCTTGCGTCTTTACTATGAGGAAGATAGCCGGGCTATCTGACGAAGAAGAGAAGCGGAAAGGGTCCAAAAATCGCTCAAAGCACACACGCAAACGAATACGTCAAGACGAGAAAAACTTTTTTGAGAAATTCAAAACAGTTTCTTCTATGTTCCGTTACAGGTTTGCATCGGTCTTTGTGAGGTTTCAGATACATGTTTCTGCTTGCTGAACACTAAAAATGAAGAATTTTTTCAAGAAACCCACCTTATTATATCGTTTTACTTCAGGTTTTTTCATACATTTGTCCCGAAAACTTTAATAGGAATACGGAATGATGCAAAATAATCTGGTTATAGTGGAGTCTCCGGCAAAAGCTAAGACGATTGAGAAATTCCTGGGAAACGGCTATAAAGTGCTTTCCAGTTACGGTCATATCCGTGACTTGAAGGAAAAGTCGTTCAGCGTTGATGTGAAAAATCATTTCGCCCCGATATACGAGGTGCCGGCAGACAAGGTGAAACTGGTCAATGACCTGAAGAAAGAAGCTAAAAAGGCGGACATGGTGTGGCTGGCTTCCGATGAAGACCGCGAAGGAGAGGCCATATCGTGGCATCTGTATGAAGTGCTGCAATTGCAGCCGGAGCACACGAAACGGATTGTATTCCATGAAATTACTAAAACTGCCATATTGAAGGCTATCGAACATCCACGCCACATCGATATCAATCTGGTAAATGCCCAGCAGGCACGCCGGGTGCTCGATCGTATTGTGGGGTTCGAGTTGTCGCCCATTTTATGGAAGAAAATTAAGCCATCGCTTTCTGCAGGTCGTGTGCAGTCGGTGGCTGTTCGTCTCATCGTGGAGCGCGAACGTGAAGTGCAGGCCTTTGTGAGTGAGGCGTCCTATAAGGTTACGGCAATTTTTACCAATGCCGGAGGGACAGAAATCCGTGCAGAACTGGGGCGGCGGTTTAAGACCGAAGCCGAAGCACAGGTTTTTCTCCAGTCGTGTGGGCAGGCTGTGTTTGCTATCGAAGACATTACCACCCGTCCGATGAAGAAATCGCCGGCACCTCCGTTTACCACTTCTACTCTCCAGCAGGAAGCGGCACGTAAGCTGGGGTATACGGTAGCACAGACGATGATGCTTGCCCAGCGGTTGTACGAAAACGGGTTGATAACCTATATGCGTACCGACTCGGTCAACCTGTCGGACCTGGCGTTGAGCACCAGTCAAGAAGCCATCGTATCCCGGATGGGTGAGAAGTACGTGCATATCCGCCATTTTACGACTAAGACTAAAGGTGCACAAGAAGCACATGAAGCCATCCGCCCCACCTATATGTCGAATGAGACTATAGAAGGTACGGCTCAGGAACGCCGCTTGTATGAATTGATATGGAAACGTACGTTAGCTTCGCAGATGGCGGATGCCGAGTTGGAAAAAACTACTGCCACTATCTCTATCAGCGGGCACGAAGATAAATTCATAGCAGTGGGTGAAGTGTTGACATTCGACGGATTCTTACGGGTATATAAAGAGTCGTACGATGATGAGGTGGAGCCGGAAGGTGAGATGCGTCTGCCTTCTACTCTTGAAGTGGGGCAGTCGCTTGAATACAAGGAAATTACCGCTACCGAACGTTTCACGCAGGCTCCTTTCCGTTACACTGAGGCTAGTTTGGTGCGTAAACTTGAAGAACTGGGCATTGGCCGTCCTTCCACATATGCACCTACCATATCCACCATTCAGCAGCGTGGGTATGTAGAGAAAGGCAATCGTGAGGGTACAGAGCGTCAGTATAAGATTCTTTCGTTGCAAGGTGGAAAAATGTCAGAAAGCACTAAGGTGGAATTGACCGGAAGCGAGAAGGCGAAACTTTTGCCTACGGATGTCGGCATCGTAGTGAATGATTTCTTGAAAGAATACTTTCCTCAGATCATGGACTACAATTTCACGGCAAATGTCGAAAAACAGTTCGATGAGATAGCCGAGGGAGAAAAAAAATGGACAGATGTGATGGAACTTTTTTACGAAGATTTCCATCCGCTGGTAGAGAAGACAATGTCGAGCAAGTCAGAACACAAGGTAGGCGAACGCATCTTGGGAACTGATCCCACAAGTGGCAAACAGGTTTCGGTAAAAATCGGACGTTACGGTCCTGTGGTGCAGATAGGTTCTGCCGATGATACAGAAAAGCCGCGTTTTGCTCAGTTGCAGAAAGAATATTCGCTGGAGACTATCACGTTGGAGGAAGCGCTTGGCTTGTTCCGCCTTCCGCGTGTGCTGGGTGAATCGGATGGTAAGGAAGTCTCGGTCGGTGTAGGACGTTTCGGTCCTTATGTACGTTACGACAAATTGTTCGTATCCATTCCGAAAACTATGGATCCGCTTACTATTACGCTTGCAGAAGCCGAAGAGCTGATACACGAAAAACAGAATGCTGCCGCCAAGCGTGTTATCAAGACGTTCGAGGAGAATCCAGACTTGCAGATTATGAACGGGAAATATGGTCCTTACATTTCTTATGAGAAGAAAAACTACAAGATTCCCGAGAATATTGAGGCGGCAGACCTGACGCTTAATGCTTGTTTCAAGGTAATAGAACTGCAGAAGGAGAAGGCCGAAACACGTAAAATTCGTAGTACCTCTAGACGGAAGGAATGAAACGGATTTATCTGATAGGTTATATGGGCTCAGGCAAAACAACGTTGGGAAAAGCCTTTGCCTGTGCTGCCGGTATGCAGTTTATTGATCTTGACTGGTACATCGAAGAGCGGATGCACCGTACGATACGCGAACTGTTTGCCGAGCGGGGAGAAAGTGGTTTTCGCGAAGTGGAGCGCAATATGCTATACGAGGTAGGTGAATTTGAGAATGTGGTGATAGCTGCCGGAGGAGGAACTCCGTGTTTTTTCGATAATATTGCGTACATGAATCGCACGGGCGATACTGTGTTTCTGAATGCTTCACCCGAAGCTTTGTTTCGTCGGCTGAAAGTAGCAAAAGCCAAACGTCCCTTATTGGCGGATAAGACCGACGAGGAACTGATGGGCTTCATCAAAGACGGACTGGCAGGGCGTATGGCGTTTTACAGTCAGGCAAAATATCATTTCGATTCTAGCCTGCTGGAAGACCGGAGGCAGATAGGCGAATCCGTAGAGCGGTTGAGGACAATGTTGGAAGAAAAGAGTTGACCAGGTTTTTTAATAGTTCTGCTATTGGTTCTGGTACTTAGTCCCAGGTCAACTGCAAAATAATTATAAACGAAGATTTTTATGTTGTGAAATGAGAAAATGGCGTATTGAAGATTCAGAAGAACTCTACAACATTACGGGGTGGGGTGTTTCCTATTTTAGGATTAATGACAAAGGTCACGTAGAAGTGACTCCCAGAAAAGACGGTGTTGCAGTCGACTTGAAAGAATTGGTGGATGAATTGCAGCTCCGGGACGTCACAGCACCGATGCTGGTGCGTTTCCCTGATATTTTGGATAACCGTATCGAAAAAATTTCGAATTGTTTCCGACAGGCAGCGGAGGAATATGGCTACAATGCACAGAACTTCATCATTTATCCCATTAAGGTGAACCAGATGCGTCCCGTGGTAGAAGAAATCATCAGCCACGGCAAGAAGTTCAATTTGGGACTGGAAGCAGGTTCGAAACCCGAACTGCATGCCGTGATAGCCATCAATACTGACTCCGATTCGCTGATTATTTGTAACGGATACAAAGACGAGAGTTACATCGAACTGGCTTTGCTGGCACAGAAGATGGGAAAGCGCATTTTCCTGGTAGTGGAGAAGCTGAACGAGCTTCGCCTCATAGCCAAAATGGCAAAGCAACTCAATGTACGTCCCAATATCGGTATACGTATCAAGCTGGCTTCTTCTGGAAGTGGAAAATGGGAAGAAAGTGGGGGAGATGCCAGCAAGTTCGGGCTGACTTCCAGTGAACTGCTTGAGGCACTCGATTTTATCGAAGAAAAGAAAATGCAAGATTGCCTGAAGCTGATTCATTTCCATATCGGAAGTCAAGTGACTAAGATACGTCGTATCAAGACTGCATTGCGTGAGGCTTCGCAGTTTTATGTACAGCTCTACCGGATGGGATTCCCCGTAGAGTTTGTCGACATTGGAGGCGGTTTGGGTGTGGACTACGATGGTACACGCTCGTCGAATAGTGAAAGCAGCGTGAATTATTCCATTCAGGAGTATGTGAATGATTCCATATCTATTATGGTGGATGCGAGTAACAAGAATGGTATTCCGCATCCTAACATCATTACTGAAAGCGGACGCTCGCTCACGGCACATCATTCGGTGTTGATATTCGAGGTGCTTGAAACGGCTTCGCTTCCTTCGATGGACGAAGAATTTGAGGTAAGCCCAGACGATCACGAACTGGTGCACGAACTGTATGATATTTGGGATAACCTGAACCAAAGCCGGATGTTGGAAGCGTGGCATGATGCACAACAAATCCGTGAAGAGAGCCTCGACTTGTTCAGCCATGGTATTGTAGATTTGAAGACACGTGCTCAGATTGAGCGGATGTATTGGTCGGTGACCCGTGAAATCAATCAGATTGCTTCGGGGCTGAAGCATGCACCCGATGAGTTTCGTAACCTCGATAAGTTACTTGCCGACAAGTATTTCTGTAACTTCTCACTGTTTCAGTCACTTCCTGATTCATGGGCTATCGATCAGATATTTCCCATTATGCCGATTCAGCGCCTCGACGAACGTCCCGATCGTACGGCAACCTTGCAGGATATTACATGCGATTCCGATGGGAAGATTGCTAATTTCGTAACATCACGTAATGTGTCTCATGACTTGCCGGTGCATACCATCAAGGCTAAAGAGTCATATTATATCGGTGTGTTCCTGGTGGGGGCTTATCAGGAAATTCTAGGAGATATGCATAACCTCTTCGGTGATACGAACGCCGTTCATGTCAGTGTGAGCGAAAAAGGCTATACCATTGATCAGGTCATTGATGGCGAGACCGTGGCGGAAGTGCTCGACTATGTGCAATACAATCCGAAGAAGCTGGTGCGTACCCTTGAAACATGGGTTACGAAATCGGTAAAAGAAGGAAAGATTTCGCTGGAAGAAGGCAAAGAATTTCTGGCAAATTACCGTTCGGGACTGTATGGCTATACATATTTGGAATAAAATAGATAACAAGACGGCAGATTGACAAGGTCCTGGTTGTTTTCGGGAAATCCTTGTCGTCTCAACTGATACTTCGTCAAATAGAAAATATATGCAAGAAAAACTGACAATTATAAAGGTAGGTGGGAAAATCGTGGAGGAAGCCGATACACTCAATCAGCTGTTAGACGATTTTTCCGTACTGACCGGTTATAAGCTGCTGGTGCATGGAGGCGGACGTTCTGCTACGCATATGGCTTCCCGGTTGGGCATTGAAAGCACTATGGTGAACGGGCGTCGCGTAACGGATGCCGAAACTCTCAAGGTAGTCACAATGGTTTATGGAGGTCTGGTCAATAAGAACATAGTGGCAGGTCTTCAGGCAAAAGGTGTTAATGCTATTGGTTTGACCGGTGCTGATATGGATGTCATCCGTTCGGTGAAGCGTCCGGTAAAGGACATCGACTACGGGTTTGTAGGTGATGTTGAACGGGTGGATGCCGAAGCATTGGCAACACTCATCCGCCGGGGAGTGATACCGGTGATGGCTCCACTTACTCACGACGGGAAAGGGCATATCCTCAACACAAATGCTGATACGATAGCCGGTGAGACGGCAAAAGCCTTGGCTCAGATATTTGATGTGACGTTGGTCTACTGTTTTGAGAAAAAAGGTGTGCTGAGTGATGAGAATGATGATGATAGTGTCATACCTGTGCTTACTCCTAATTTATTCCGGGAATATGTGGGTAAAGGCATTATCAAGGAAGGAATGATTCCTAAGTTGGAAAATGCATTTTCTGCCCTTGAAGCTGGTGTAGGACAAGTGATAATTACCTCGGCATCAGCCATCGGAAAGGATATCGGTACAGTGATAAAAAAATAATTTCAAAAAAAACGGCGGGTGAGTGTAACTTTTCAGTCACTCACCCGTCATTATTATAGAAAGCAATGCATACAATCAGTTTTCGAGAAGATATCCTGCCGCTGAAAGACAAGCTTTTCAGATTGGCACTGCGCATCACTTTCGATCGCGCGGAGGCGGAAGATATTGTTCAGGATACACTGATTAGGGTATGGAACAAGCGTGACGAATGGCAGCAGATGGACTCGATAGAGGCGTATTGCCTTACTATAGCCCGTAATCTTGCCATTGACCGAAGCCAGAAAATGGAATCGCAAAACCTGGAATTGACTCCGGAAACGCAGGAAATGCCCGATGCAAAGATGCCCGACCAGTTGATGGAACAAAATGAACAGTTGTCCATTATACATCGGCTGATAAACGAATTACCAGAAAAACAGCGTTCTATCCTTCAGCTCCGCGATATAGAAGGCAAAAACTATAAGGAGATAGCGGTTATATTGGGACTGACGGAAGAACAGGTGAAGGTCAATCTGTTTAGGGCAAGGCAACGGATAAGATTAAAGTATAACGAGATAAACGACTATGGACTATAAGTACATCGAACAGTTATTGGAGAAATATTGGAATTGTGAGGCTTCGCTCGAAGAGGAACAAATCCTGCGTTGCTTCTTCCGTCAAGAAGAAGTGCCGGCACACTTGTCGCGCTACCGGTCCTTGTTCGCTTATCAGGATGCCGGGAAGATGCTTAAGCTGAGTGACGATTTTGATGAACGCCTGTTGGCGGAAATCGAACGTCCGGTAGTGAAAGCAAAGCGGCTCACGTTGCAGATGAGGCTGATGCCCTTATTCAAGGCTGCGGTCATCATGGGTTTCCTTTTCACGATAGGAGGGGTGGTAAAACATTCTATGAATACCGGAAAATCGGAAGTGGTTTATGTTTACGACCAGTTTGAACGGGAGCGGCAAGACCCTCAGGTGGCGTATAAGCCCGACTCGGTGAATGCATCAGTCAAGGACACTCCCCAAAAGAATGTGAACAAACAATGAGGTATGACATTTTCATTTGCTTTTAAATATATATTAGTTAGTGCTTATTAGAAAAATCATTGATGAGGCTGTGAAGTTTCAATTCTCTCAAATTAAATTACTAACTCAATAACGGAAAGGATTACCGCGTGAGCGGTAATCCTTTTTTTTAAGAAACTGTTTTTGTAGTATGGTGAAAAATCCGTTGTTGCTTGTTAACGGTTTTTATACATTTCATCATAATACATCTGATAATCCCCGCTTGTTACGTTGTCCATCCACGCCTGATTATCCAGATACCAGCGGACGGTCTTTTCGATGCCTTCCTCAAACTGCAGGCTCGGTTCCCAGCCCAGTTCACGTTGGAGTTTTCTTGAATCGATGGCGTAGCGCATGTCATGACCCTTGCGGTCGGTCACGTAGGTGATGAGGTCCATGTCTTCACCTTCCTTACGTCCCAACAGCCGGTCTACGGTTTTTATCACCACCTTAATGATATCAATGTTCTTCCATTCGTTGAAGCCGCCGATGTTGTATGTATCGGCTATTTTGCCTTTATGGAAAATCAGGTCGATGGCTCTTGCGTGGTCCTCTACATACAGCCAGTCGCGCACGTTCTCACCCTTGCCATATACGGGTAACGGTTTGCGGTGGCGGATGTTATTGATAAATAAAGGTATGAGTTTTTCAGGGAACTGGTACGGACCGTAATTGTTCGAACAGTTGGTCACGATGGTCGGCATTCCGTAAGTGTCGTGGAAAGCACGGACAAAATGGTCTGAACTTGCCTTCGATGCCGAGTAAGGAGAGTGCGGGTTATACTTGGTCTCTTCGGTGAAGAACTCTGTTCCGTAGGCGTGGTGGTGTTCCGAGCTTGCCTTCGTCGTGAACGGAGATTCAATGCCTTCTGGATTGGTCAGCTCCAGTGCGCCGTAAACTTCGTCCGTAGAGATGTGGTAGAAACGTTTGCCTTCATATCCTTCGGGCAGGCTTTCCCAGTATTCTTTGGCGGCTTGAAGCAATGTCAATGTGCCTATAACGTTTGTACGGGCGAAGGTGAACGGGTCTTTAATGCTCCGGTCAACGTGGCTTTCTGCCGCAAGATGTATGATTCCATCAATGTTGTACTTCTCCATCAACTCCTTCACTGTTTCATAATCGCAGATGTCCGCCTTTACGAATGCATAGTTTTCCTTGTCCTCCACATCCTTCAGGTTGGCAAGATTGCCGGCATACGTCAGCTTGTCGAGGTTGATGATGCGATATTCAGGGTATTTGTTAACGAACAGGCGTACTACATGGCTTCCGATAAAGCCTGCACCACCTGTTATGATGATATTTCTCTTGAATTCCATATCTTTATGTTTGTTTGGTTATTACTGTTGTATTGCTCCCATGTTCTTCATGCATATTTTCAGGGAGTCTGTCCAGTAAGGTATCTTCAGTCCGAAAGTTTCTTTTATTTTTGTCTTGTCAAGTACCGAGTAAGCGGGACGCTTCACGGGGCTGGGGAATTCATCGCTATGGCAAGGCTCAATGTCGCAGGCAGTGTTTCCTGCCAGTTCGGCAATTTGTTTTGTGAAGTCGAACCATGAGCAGACTCCCTCGTTGCTGAAATGGTATATGCCACATTTGGAATAACCTTCCTTCGGATTTTCCTTTTCATAGTCGGCAAGCACAGCTTTGATTGCTACGGCAAGGTCGTATGCGTAGGTAGGTGTTCCAGCTTGGTCGAATACCACGTTCAGTTTCGGCTTGGTAGCTGTAAGGTTGAGCATTGTCTTGACAAAATTGCGGCCGAATTCCGAATAAAGCCAGGCTGTCCGGATGATGACGTAATCGCAGCCCATGGCTTCGATATTCTTCTCGCCTTCAAGTTTTGTTTTGCCGTAAACACCTGTAGGTGTTCCTTTTTGCTCTTCTCTGCATGGTGTGTTGTAAGGGTCTCCGCCGAAAACATAATCTGTTGAAATTTGCACGAGCATTCCTCCCGCTTCCTTCATTGCTTCGGCTAGGATTCTCGGAGCTTCGGCATTCAGTTTCCTGCAAAGAGTTTCGTCACTCTCCGCTTTGTCAACGTTAGTATAAGCGGCACAATTAACGATGCACTGTATGTTTTTTTCCTTTACCATACGTTTTACGGCATCTGTATCGGTTATGTCAAGTATTGTTGTTTCCACATCTTCAACTTCTACAACGTCGGTAAACGTGTAGCAGTCGTCTGTATCTTTGCTTATTATGCGCATCTCGTTGCCAAGCTGGCCGTTTGCGCCGGTTACAAGTATATTCATTGTTTCTTTTGTTAATAGACAAAGTATCAGCTGACCGGTTGGCAAAGTTTACTTCTGTTTTTCGTCAGGTAGCCTGCTGTAAAACATCTCAAATCGGCATACGATAAATTCGAAGCAGTTTCTAATAACGTATATCCAAACACTTTGTCAACTGGTCAACTGGTTATCTAAAAGTTAAATGGTGAATCAAAGTCTTTCAATAACGGATGTTTCGTATCCTTCTCGCTGAGTATGGCTTGTGCGGTCGGGATGCGCCAGTCTATTCCAAGGCTTCCGTCAAGAATACTTATGCCACCATCCGCTTCGGGATGGTAGAACTCATCACATTTATACTGAAATATTGCAGTTTCGCTCAATACCGCAAAACCATGTGCAAACCCTTTCGGGATGAAGAACTGCCTGTGGTTGTCCTCGGTCAGTTCAACGGCAACGTGCTTCCCGTACGTGGGCGAGCCTTTGCGTATATCTACGGCAACGTCCAGTACTTTTCCTTTCACACATCTCACCAGTTTTGCCTGTGTGTATGGCGGACGCTGAAAGTGCAGCCCCCTCATTACGCCATACGAAGACATGCTTTCGTTGTCCTGTACAAATTCCACGTGTCCGACTTTTTCTTCAAACTCCCTTTTCGAAAAGCTCTCAAAGAAATATCCCCGTGCGTCTTTGAAGATGCGCGGCTCTATGATTACTACGCCTTCTATATCTGTCTTTATAACTTCCATGATTTTATATTTTGTCAGTTGCTGATTTTCAGATGCCAGATATCAGGAATAAGGTTTCAAATGCTTTACTGTCTAAAACCTGGCCAATCAGTTTTTTGATTTACAGCTATTCCAGGTTCTCCCTTCCGGTTCTTGCTACCTCTTCAATTACTTTCAGCAGGTACTGTCCGTAAGGGTTCTTCAGCATCGGCTGTGCTTCTTCCCGCAGTTTGTCTGCCGTAATCCATCCTTTGCGGTAAGCGATGCCTTCCAGGCAGGCTACCTTTAATCCTTGGCGTTTTTCTATCACTTCAATGTATGTAGAAGCTTCAGCCAGAGAGTCGTGTGTACCCGTATCCAGCCAGGCAAAACCACGTCCCAACGTCTGTACCTTCAGTTCTCCGTCCGACAGGAAACGCTGGTTTACCGAAGTGATTTCCAGTTCGCCGCGTGCCGAAGGCTTGATGTTCTTGGCTATCTCCACCACCTTGTTCGGGTAGAAATACAGTCCAGTCACTGCATAATTCGATTTCGGATGTTCCGGTTTCTCTTCAATGCTCAGGCAGTTCCCGTTCCTGTCGAACTCCGCTACTCCGTAACGTTCCGGGTCGTTCACCCAGTAACCGAATACCGTAGCTTTCTTTTCTTCTTCCGCCGTGCGCACCGCCTCTTTCAGCAAGGCACTGAATCCGTTGCCATGGAAAATGTTGTCTCCCAGTACCAGGCAGGCACAGTCATTGCCGATAAACTGTTCACCAATAATGAACGCCTGCGCCAGTCCATCGGGTGAAGGCTGTTCGGCATATTCAAAGCGTACTCCGAAATTGCTGCCGTCACCCAGCAGACGTTTGAACGAAGGCAGGTCATACGGTGTCGAGATAATCAGAATCTCTCTAATACCCGCCAGCATCAGTGTTGATACCGGGTAATAGATCATCGGCTTGTCAAAGATGGGGAGCAACTGCTTGCTCACTCCCTTGGTGATAGGGTACAACCGTGTACCGCTACCGCCGGCTAGAACAATTCCTTTCATAAATCAGCATATATTAAAATGTTTAATATTTCGCATACTTAGAAGCTGTTTTGAATTTCTCCAAAAAGTTTTTCTTGGCTTGATGTATCCGTTTTCGTGTGTGCTTTGGGCGATTTTTTGGTCCTTTTCGCTCCTGTTCTTCGTCA
>NZ_NFJA01000106.1:0-11762 GCF_002159615.1 Bacteroides sp. An279 | reverse complement strand
CGCTCCTGTTCTTCGTCAGATAGCCCGCTATCTTCCTCATCACAGAAGCGAAAATGCCTCAAAAACTCATCCCAAATCATCGCACGATAAATTCAAAACAGCTTCTCAAAATAGTTTCTTATGTATCTCCATGCATTAATTAACCAATTGTTTTTCGTACCTTTGCACCCGATTTAGAAACTAAACGAAACGACATGTGGTTATTATTAGCATTCTGCTCGGCGGCATTGCTGGGCTTTTATGACGTGTTCAAAAAGAAATCGTTGAACGGGAATGCGGTGCTCCCCGTACTGGCGCTGAACACGCTGTTCTCCAGCCTCATCTTCATCCCCTTCATCCTTGTGTCCAGGTTCTGTCCGTCGGCATTGCAGGACACGATATTTTTCGTACCCGAAACGGGAGGCTGGGAAGTGCACAAATACATTGTGCTGAAATCGGTAATTGTACTTTCATCGTGGACCTTCGGCTATTTCGGAATGAAGCACCTGCCCCTTACCATCGTAGGGCCGATTAACGCCACACGCCCTGTAATGACCCTGGTGGGCGCATTGCTCATCTTCGGCGAGCGGCTGAACCTGTACCAGTGGATTGGTGTGCTGCTGGCGGTGGTATCGTTTTTCATGCTAAGCCGCTCGGGCAAGAAAGAAGGCATCAGCTTCGAACACAACCGCTGGGTGTGGTTCGTGGTGCTTGCCGCCTTGCTGGGAGCTATCAGCGGCCTGTACGACAAATACCTGATGGGAATGTTCAACAACATGGTGGTGCAGGCTTGGTATAACATTTACCAGCTCTTCATGATGGGGGCGGTGCTGATGTTCCTGTGGCTTCCGAAACGCAAGACCACTACTCCTTTCCACTGGGACTGGTGCATCCCGCTGATTTCCCTCTTCCTCTCGGCGGCAGACTTCGTATATTTCTATGCCTTAGGAATGGACGACTCGATGATTTCCATCGTGTCGATGGTGCGGCGGGGAAGCGTGGTGGTATCGTTCCTCTTCGGTGCCATGGTGTTCCGCGAAAAGAACCTGCGGAGCAAGGCGGTCGATCTCGCACTGGTGCTTCTCGGCATGTTCTTCCTGTATCTGGGGAGCCGGTAGGATTCTCTTTATAGGAAAATTTAAACAGGCTCTACATACATCCGTGTAAAAGTCTGATTTCTGAAGCAGGAAAAAGGTAGCTTGCCGCTCCGTTTTCCTGCTTTAAGTTCCGGTAAGAAACATTTTTTCGCAAAAAAACAAGCAGTTTGTTTGCTGATTTGAGAAAAAGCATTACCTTTGCAACCGCAAAACAAAACAACGATTGTTGCGGAAATAGCTCAGTTGGTAGAGCACAACCTTGCCAAGGTTGGGGTCGCGAGTTCGAGTCTCGTTTTCCGCTCTATAGTAATAATGCCCAGGTGGCGGAATGGTAGACGCGCACGTTTCAGGTGCGTGTGTCGAGAGGCATGCAGGTTCGAGTCCTGTTCTGGGCACGTTCTTTTTAAGTTTGTTTATCGGAGAGATGGCGGAATTGGTAGACGCGCTACTTTGAGGGGGTAGTGACATTATGTCGTGGGAGTTCGAGTCTCCTTCTCTTCACGCGTTGTTGCGGAAATAGCTCAGTTGGTAGAGCACAACCTTGCCAAGGTTGGGGTCGCGAGTTCGAGTCTCGTTTTCCGCTCCACAGTAATGATGCCCAGGTGGCGGAATGGTAGACGCGCACGTTTCAGGTGCGTGTGTCGAGAGGCATGCAGGTTCGAGTCCTGTTCTGGGCACATCATTGCGGAAATAGCTCAGTTGGTAGAGCACAACCTTGCCAAGGTTGGGGTCGCGAGTTCGAGTCTCGTTTTCCGCTCACGTTAGTTATTTTGGGTTTCATTGCGGCAATAGCTCAGTTGGTAGAGCACGACCTTGCCAAGGTCGGGGTCGCGAGTTCGAGTCTCGTTTGCCGCTCGTAAGGAGAGATTGGGTTATCCCAGTCTCTCATTTCGTTTTTTATGTCTTAAGAGCCAGATATGGGTTCATCTGACCTCTTTCAGCTTTTCTTCCAATTGAAGAGCTGATATACCCAATTTAATAGCTTGCTCGTAGGCCTGACGTGCCTGGTGTTTCTTCTTTTGGCGGACATAAATGTCGCCCATCATCACATATACGTCAGCGTCATTCGGGTCAAGCTTTGCCGCAGCCTCAAGATCCAGCAAGGCCATATCGGTAAATTCCTGCTCCAGTTCCACATTGGCACGCATTTTCAAGAGTGATGCATCCTGCGGATATTCTTCCACCAACAGATTCAGGCGGTCACGGGCTGCAATGAACTTTCCTTCCTTCTGGTCAAGCATGGCAAGCCCGATACGGGCAGGCTTGTTTTTCGCATCCTTGCCCAATAAGACATTATAGTCGATACGCGCCTCCTTATACTGATGACGCTGCATGTAGATATAGGCGCGGAACAGGCGTGCTTCCTTCTCTTCGGGAATAAGGTCGATGACGTTGCAATAGTCAATGTATGCTTTTTCGAGCAAGCCTTTATCCAGATACAATGCCGCACGGTTCAGAAGGATAGCCGTAGCGTATGGCGTGATATTCAACGCCATGGTATAGGCTTCGATGGCTTCGTCCGCCTTTCCCTGACGCTTCAAGACCGTGCCGAGGTTGGAAAAAAGCAAGGCGTTGCGGGCATTCTTAGGGTCGAGCTTCAAGGCTTCGCGGAAAAGCTGTTCGGCACGCGCCAAACTGTCCTTCTGTGCACAAGCCATCGCTTCTTCCACCAGCTCGTTATAGTTTTGGGCATACAGTCCGAACGAGCACAGGCAGACACACGCTATGATAATCAGTCTTCGCATAAAACAAATGTTTACTTTCACCACAGATTACACAGATTTAATCTTTAAAATTATTAACTGAAAAAATCTGTGTAATCTGTGGTGAAAAAATCAAGCTTCTTTAATATAATTCACAATCCATGCGCCAACTTCTTTTGTACCATACTTGGCACCGCCTTCTGCCTGGATTTCGGGCGTACGCACGCAAGCATCCAGCGAAGCGTCTACGGCACGGCGTATCAGGGCACCCTCTTCCTTACAATCGAAGTATTCGAACAGCATTGCCACGGAAAGGATTTGCGCCAACGGATTGGCTATGTTCAACCCCTTAGCCTGCGGCCACGAACCGTGAATGGGTTCGAACACCGGCGTGCTTTCGCCAGTAGAAGCGGACGGGAGCAAGCCCATGGAGCCGCTGATGCAAGAACCTTCATCGGTCAGGATATCGCCGAACGTATTCTCGGTCACCATGACATCGAAGAACTTCGGTTCCTGAATCATGCGCATTGCCGCATTGTCGACATACATATAGTCGGTGGTTACTTCGGGGTATTGAGGAGCCATCTCCTGGGCTATCTGACGCCACAAGCGTGACGATGCAAGCACATTCGCCTTATCGACTACCGTCAGGTGCTTGCGGCGCTTCATGGCATACTCAAAACCTACCTTCAGGATACGTTCGATTTCGGGACGGGTATAATAATTGGTGTCATACGCCTTATCGTTGTCCTGGTATTTCTCGCCGAAATACATGCCTCCGGTCAGCTCGCGGATGCAAAGGAAATCGGCACCGTCCACCAGTTCGGCACGCAAAGGAGACTTGTGCAACAAACATTTGAAGGTCTGCACCGGACGGATATTGGCAAACAGTCCCAGCTTCTTGCGCATGGCAAGCAAGCCCTGCTCGGGACGTACCTTTGCCGTAGGGTCATTATCGAACTTGGGGTCGCCCACCGCCGAGAACAATACGGCATCGGCATCCTTGCATACCTGATAGGTTTCTTCCGGGAACGGGTCGCCCACCTTATCAATGGCATCTGCACCGCAGATAGCGTATTCGTAACTTACTTTATGTCCAAACTTCTCACAAACAGCCGTCATGACATCGACACCCTGAACAGAGATTTCAGGCCCGATGCCGTCACCGGCTAATACTGCAATTTTAAATTCCATAGGTCTTCTTTTTTAGGTAACCAGGAAACCAGGTACCAGGTGACCAGGTTTAATATAGCATTTACAAAACTATTCAAGACCTAGTCAACTAGTACCTGGTACCTTGTCAACTGATTGTTATTCTTCAATTATATTCAACATTTTAATGGTCGCTTTGATTGCCGCTTCCGTCTGGTCGGCATCCAAACCGCGGGTACGGAACTCACGGTCCTCGTAATTCCACGTGATGACGGTCTGCACAAAGGCATCGGTACGTCCGCCGGGGGGGATGGTCACGGCATAATTGGTCAGCATCGGAAACTTGCGCTGCAACGTACCCTTATATATCTTGCGCAAGGCACGCACGAAAGCATCATACTGACCGTCGCCCGATGAACTTTCCTGATACACCTTGCCGTTGATTTCGATGCTGAGCGTAGCCATCGGCTTCAATCCTTGAGCAAGGGTGACGAAATAGCTCAACAGTTTCACCTTATTTTGCGCTCCGTCGTGTTTCAGCACATCACTGATGATATAGGGCAAATCTTCCTGTGTCACCAGTTCTTTCCGGTCGCCCAATTCGATGATACGTTCGGTCACTTTCCGCATCGAATCTTCGTCCAGTTCCAAGCCCAGGCTTTCCAGGTTCTTGCGGATATTCGCCTTGCCCGAAGTCTTTCCCAAAGCATACTCGCGTACCCTGCCGAAACGTTCGGGAAGCAAATCGTTGCAATACAGGTTATTCTTATTATCCCCGTCGGCATGCACGCCCGCTACCTGCGTGAAAACACTTTCGCCCACTATCGGCTTATTGGCAGGAATACTCATGCCCGAATACGACTCGACCACCCGACTCACATCGTTCAGACGGCTTTCATCGATATTGGTCACGGCATGGAAATGATCTTTCAAAATCGCCTGCACACTGGCAAGGGGAGCATTGCCCGCCCGTTCGCCCAAACCGTTGATGGTGGTATGAAGTCCTTTCACCCCACTCAGCACAGCCGCCAGCACGTTGCTCACGGCAAGGTCGTAATCGTTGTGCGCATGAAAATCGAAGTGCAGGTCGGGATAACGTTTCTTCATCTTCCGCATATACTCAATGACCTGCAGCGGATTGAGAATGCCCAACGTATCGGGCAACATGAACCGACGGATACCGCAATCCTTTAAGCCGTCGACCAGCCCAAAGACATAAGCAGGCGAATCTTTCATGCCATTGCTCCAGTCCTCCAAGTACACGTTGACATCCAAATCCCGTTCGTGCGCATACGATACCACCGCCCGTATGTCCTCGATATGCTCGTCAAGAGTCTTCTTCAGCTGGTACGTGCAATGCTTCTCCGAGCCTTTCGTAAGCAAGTTAATGACCCTGCATCCAGCATCGTGAATCCAGTCGACCGACACGTGGCCGTCGACAAAACCCAACACTTCGACCCGCGGAAGCATGTTCCGCCGCGCCGCCCAGTCGCATATCATCCTTACCGCATTGAATTCCCCTTCAGACACCCGTGCCGAAGCGACTTCCACACGATCGACTTTCAAGTCTTCAAGCAGTAAGCGGGCAATCATTAATTTTTCATGGGGCACGAACGACACGCCATTGGTCTGCTCGCCATCGCGGAGCGTGGTGTCCATGATTTCTATTCTCGGATGATTTTCCATAAAACTTTTTTTACTCACCACAGATTACACAGATTTAATCTTTTATAAATGTCCGCATTTAGCCGGCAAGGAGTTAAGAAGCCAATACTTCTGTGCTATTGGCATTTAACTCCTGCCGAAGACATAACTCCCTTCTAACTCCTTTTATCTATGAGGATATTCATTAATCTTTATCAATATTAATTATAAACAGAAAAAATCTGCGTAATCTGTGGTGAAAAATATAACGTGTTATCTGTGTTCTTCCTCGTAAGCCTCGATTTTATCCTTGTTTTCTACAAGGAAATCGATGTCGTCCAGCCCGTTCATCAGACAATGCTTCTTATAGGCATTGATTTCGAAGGTTTCCGACTTGCCTGTCGCCTTGTTGGTAATGGTCTGGGCAGGAAGGTTTACTTCTACTTCCGTCTTCGGGTCGGCAAAGATAGAGTCGAACAGTTCTTTCAGGAACCCTTCGCTTACCACCACCGGAAGCACGAAATTATTCAATTCGTTATTCTTGTGGATATCGGCAAAGAAACTGGATACTACTACACGGAAGCCGTAACCGGCAATCGCCCACGCCGCATGTTCGCGGCTGGAACCACTTCCGAAGTTCTTGCCTGCCACCAGGATTTGCCCGCCATATGTCGGATTGTTCAACACAAAGTCTTTGTTCAGCGAACCGTCCGGATTGTATCTCCAATCGCGGAACAGGTTATCACCAAAGAATTTTTCATCGCGTGTAGTGGCCTTCAGGAAACGTGCCGGTATAATCTGGTCGGTATCTACATTTTCGAGCGGTAAAGGCACACAAGTGCTGGTAATTATATCAAATTTCTGTTTCATAATAATTTAATGTGACAATGTGGAAATAAACAATGTGCTAATTAATAATGAGCCAATTAATAATAGGCTAAATTACTTGTCTTTATTGTTTATCTCCACAGTCTTTTTACTTGTTGTGATTATACTTGTTAGCAACTTTTGAATCTCGTGAATCTGCACTAATAAACTTTCCTCAAAAGGATAACTGTCTGCGTATTTGCAAAGCAACAACCAATATTTTGTTTCTTCGGCTTCTTTAGCGGCAATTTTCAACTTATGGATAAAATCAATTTTACTTTCACTATTTTGTGCTTCGGATACGTTGGCTCCTATCGAGGTTCCACACCGCAACAATTGATTTGCTATTGCATATTTCCGTTCCGATTCTAATCGTTCTGAAAATGCAATAACCTGCAAAGCAAAATCGAAACTCAAATCCACAATTCTATTTCCAGTCACCCGTTTCATTAGAATATTATTAGTGCATTAAACACATTCTTCATTAGCACATTAACAAATTATTTATTAGCACATTAGACTCCGTGGATCTGTTATCACTCCCGTTACAGCTGCGGCGGCTGCGGTCAGCGGACTTGCCAACAACGTGCGTGAGCCAGGACCTTGACGGCCTTCGAAATTACGGTTGCTGGTAGATACGGCATATTTGCCTGCGGGAATCTTGTCATCGTTCATCGCCAGACAAGCCGAACATCCCGGCTGACGGATAGCAAAGCCTGCTTCCTCAAGCACTTTATCCAACCCCTCTTCACGAATTTGCGCATCTACCATCCACGAACCCGGCACAAGCCAAGCAGTAATGTTCTCCGCTTTCTTACGCCCTTTCACGATAGATGCAAAAGCACGGAAGTCTTCGATACGACCGTTGGTGCAAGCGCCGAGGAACACGTAATCGACTTTCTTGCCCAACAAAGACTCGCCCGGCTGGAAGCCCATATAATGCATCGATTTCTCGAACGAACCTTTCTCTACCTCGCTCATGCCTTCGGTGGTAGGGATATGGTCCGTAATCGCCATGCCCATACCCGGATTGGTTCCGTAGGTAATCATCGGCTGGATATCGGCGGCATCGTAACGCACTTCTTTGTCGAACACGGCATCTTCATCGCTCTTCAACGTCTTCCAGTACGCCACAGCCTTGTCCCAATCTGCTCCCTTCGGCGCATATTCACGTCCTTTGATGTATTCGAAAGTCACTTCATCGGGAGCAATCATACCGCCACGGGCACCCATTTCGATAGATAAGTTACACAAAGTAAGACGTCCCTCCATCGTCAGGCTACGGATAGCCTCGCCGGCATATTCCACAAAATAACCGGTCGCGCCGCTGGTCGTCATTTTCGACATCATATAAAGGGCTACGTCCTTGGCAGTCACTCCTTTTCCCAATTTGCCGTCAATGGTAATGCGCATGGTCTTCGGACGTGCCTGCAAGATGCATTGAGAAGCCATTACCATTTCCACCTCGCTGGTGCCGATACCGAAGGCAACCGCTCCCATCGCACCGTGTGTAGAAGTATGCGAATCGCCACAGACAATCGTCATGCCTGGCAATGTCAGTCCCCGTTCGGGACCCACCACGTGAATAATGCCGTTCCGCTTGTCCATCATACCGAAGTGAGTCAATCCGAAATCGGCGGCATTCTTTGCCAATGCATCCACTTGCGCCTTCGAAACCGGATCCTCGATGGGCTTGTCCTGGTCGTGTGTCGGCGTATTATGGTCGGGCATGCAATAAATCCGTTCCGGACGGAAGCATTTCAATCCCCGCGCCCGCATGCCGGCAAATGCCTGCGGACTGGTCACTTCGTGACAATAAAGGCGGTCGATGTACAATTGCGTGGGACCGTCTTCCACTTTCTGCACCACGTGTGCATCCCAAATCTTATCAAATAAAGTATTAGCCATACGTTTCAAATGTTATCTCGTTCCGTTATTTTCTGAATTTATTAATGCAGTCGATATACGCTTCCACTGAAGCCGCGATGATATCGGTATTGGCACCAAAGCCATAATACATCTGTCCGTCGTATTCCACTTGCATGTGTACCTTACCCACATCGTCGCTCCCTTTACTGATTGCCTGAATGGTGAACTCTTTCAAGGTCATCTGACGTTTGATAATCTGTTTCACCGCCTTAATGGCAGCATCCACCGGCCCGTTACCGGTAGCGGCGGCCTCGAAATGCTCGCCCGAGATATTCAAGCCCAGGCTTGCCACCGAACGCACGCCGACACCACTGGTCACCTGCAAGTATTCCAGCTTGATGTGATGATTCACATTGCGGTCGGCACCTGCAATCACCAGAATATCGTCATCGGTAATATCCTTCTTCTTGTCGGCAAGTTTCAGGAAATCCTCATACACCTTGTCCAGCTTCTCCTGATTCATTTCCACACCCAGCACATGCAAACGATGCTTCAATGCCGCACGTCCGCTCCGGGCAGTCAGTACAATCGCATTATCATCGATTCCCACGTCTTTCGGGTTAATGATTTCGTACGTCTGCACGTTCTTCAGCACACCGTCCTGATGGATACCTGAAGAGTGTGCAAAGGCATTCCGCCCCACAATCGCCTTGTTAGGCTGCACGGGCATGTTCATCAGGCTGGAAACCATACGGCTGGTAGGATAAATCTTCTGGGTATTGATGTTGGTATCAATGTTCAGATGCTTGTGGCAACGCAAAATCATTGCCACTTCTTCGAGCGCTGTATTGCCGGCACGTTCTCCGATACCGTCGATGGTCACTTCCACCTGACGGGCTCCGTTCAGCACACCGCTGATGGTATTGGCTGTAGCCATTCCCAAATCGTTGTGGCAGTGGGTAGAAATGACAGCTTTGTCAATACCGTCCACGTGGTCGACTAAATACTTGATTTTAGCCCCATACTCATCCGGCAGGCAATACCCCGTAGTATCGGGAATGTTCACCACCGTGGCTCCCGCCTTAATAACCGCTTCAACCACCCGTGCCAAGTATTCATTGTCGGTACGTCCGGCATCTTCGGCATAAAACTCCACATCGTCTACATAGCGGCGGGCATATTTCACGGCAGCCACCGCACGCTCGATGATTTCTTCACGCGTGGAGTTGAACTTGTACTTGATATGCGAGTCGGAAGTGCCTATACCCGTATGAATACGTTTATGCTTGGCATACTTCAAAGCTTCGGCTGCCACGTCAATATCTTTCTGCACGGCACGAGTCAACGCACAAATGGTAGGCCACGTAACCGCTTTTGATATCTCAATCACCGAATTAAAATCACCCGGACTGGAAACCGGGAATCCGGCTTCAATCACATCCACACCCAACGCTTCCAACTGTTTTGCCACCTGAATCTTTTCAACCGTATTCAACTGGCATCCGGGAACCTGTTCCCCGTCGCGCAAGGTCGTGTCAAAAATAAACAATCTTTCACTCATAGCATTTATTATCTTTAATCGTCATTCAAACAAAAAGCCTTTCGCACATAGAAGTGGGAAAGGCTTTACATATATCTTGTACCGTTATACATTTACGCACGCGCCTTGCTTCCCACTGGCTTCACCAATAGAATAATCAAACCGCATAGCAAAATATGTATAAACAATGCATTCATCTGTTTCTTTTTTTATTTTACGGATGCAAAGGTAGACATTATTTCGATAAAACAAAATAGAATGAAAGTTTTTTATCAAATTCAGCAACAATTTTACACATTTAAGCCTACTTTAAGCGCAATTCATACAGACAAGCATCCAATTCTTTGCTACTTCCCATGTGCTTTCCCATATCATCAGACAGTTTCACACATTCGCGCCACTCTTGGTTTACATTCATCTTGCAACGCGACAACTTCATCACGATATTAGAAGGAGTATAGCCTGTATCATTAGTCAGATTCGTTCCGATGCCAAAAGAACAACGAATTTTCCCCTGGCAATATTCAAAAATATGAAGCGCTTTCTCAAAATCCAGCGCATTGCTGAAAATAATGGTTTTCGTAGTAGGGTCAATCCCCAATTCCTTATACCGGGCAATCAGATGTTCTACAAACTCAAACTCGTCCCCGGAATCACACCGTACCCCATCGAACAGCTTGGCTTGCTTGCGGCTGAAATTCGAAAGGAAAGCATCTGACGTATATGTGTCCGACAAAGCTGTACCCAAATCGCCGTCATACACATTTACCCAATTCTCCAAAGCCATATAATTGGCATGCTTGTAACCGAATTGCGCACCATGAAACATAAACCATTCGTGCGGATGGGTCCCCATCGGAAGCAGGTTGTATTTCATGGCAAGAAAACAATTGGAAGTTCCCGTACAGTAGCGGGCATGTTCTTTCAAATAGGCAACGACTGTTTCATGTACATCAAACGAAAAACGGCGGCGGGTGCCAAATTCAGAAAAAGGCATGTGATGCGTATTAGACAAGCTGACTTTTCCAGACAAACGGGCTATGATGTCCTGACGGTCCGGTATACGGTTTAAGAACTGATTCTTTATTTCTGAAATAATCGCCAGCAAAGGCACTTCATACAACGTTACCTTATATAATAAGTCCGTAACTTCCATGTGTAAATGGCGTTCTTCGTCCAAATACACATGAATCTTATCCGGATCAAAACGAAAGGAAAAAAGCCATTCCCAATATACCCGGGGCAAGAACCGGCAATGCGAACACATGTACTCTAATTCTTCCTTACGCAAAGACACCAAAGCAAGATTATGAATCTCATTCTTCAAGGCATTCAAGAAACCCTCTGTGTATTCCGTATCATCGCGATCCTTGAAACTAAACGTTCCCATCGCATACGGAAACAATTTAATATAAGCATACGAGGTGGTAAACTTATACAAATCTGTATCCAAAACTGTCTTTATAACCATAACTTCCAATTTGGCATAAAGATACAATTTATTTCATTGTTCCGCAAGTTCACCTTAAATATTATATAGCCGATCTGAAATAAAAAAGAAATGCATAATCTCAAAAAGAGAAAGGGATCCTCCCACGGACATCAGACCGGGGAAGGATCCCAAAACGGCGGCTACCTACTCTCCCACTGTTACGCAGTACCATCGGCGTGACGAAGCTTAACTTCTCTGTTCGGAATGGGAAGAGGTGGAACCTTCGTGCCATAGCCACCTTAATGCCATGAAGGAAAAGTGACCTGCGACAGGCAACCAACAAACTATACAATAAACACGCCGCGAAAGTCTCGGGCAATTAGTAATGCTCGGCTGTGGTGTCTCCACCTATACACCTGCATCCTATCAACGTCATCGTCTATGACGGCCCTCAGGGAAATCTAATCTTGCGGAAGGCT
>NZ_NFJA01000105.1:0-12098 GCF_002159615.1 Bacteroides sp. An279 | reverse complement strand
GACACCTTTCCCTCTCGGTTCAGTTCAATCAGCGCCTTATACATGCCCAATGGGGAAGAGCCCGTAGGCAAGCCCAATACAAAAGGACGTTCGGAAGATGGCTGGAACTCGTTTATCCGTTTTGCCACATAGTTGGCAGCCCATTCAGAAAGAGACCGATAATCAGATTCGATAATAACTCTCATAGTTTTTCCAGATTTAATTAATATATTTGTAACAAGAATCCACTTTGCATGTTAAATCACTGCAAAGATATTGGGAATTATGAATAAAACAATCATTATACAAAGTAATTATCGATTGTTTTTTAAATTTTTAATTAACCGGCCTTCCATTTTTAAAAACACCGCTTATGAAAGAACAGCTATTAGCAGACATCCAAAAAGGTTCGAAAAGTGCTATTATGAAAAAGCATATCATTACCTATTTAATATATAATGAAAATTCGACCATTACCGACCTAGCCAAAGACATGGACTTAAGCATTCCTACTGTAACAAAAGTAATAGACGAAATGCATGAACAAGGCTACATTGATGAATATGGGAAATTGGAAACGAGCGGTGGAAGACATCCAATTCTTTATGGACTAAACCCTGATTCGGCCTATTTTATCGGCGTATCCATAACGTGGAACAGCCTGCATATCGGTCTCATCAACTTCAAAGGTGATTTACTGAAACTACAAATGGGTATCCATATCGAACGGCAAGACACAATGGCATGCATTGACAAAATCTGCCGACACATTGAAACCTTTATCGATGGACTCAGCATCAGTAAAGAGCGGATTATACACATCAATGTAGCTCTGTGCGGACGGGTGAATCCAGAACTGGGATACAGTCACAGTTTCTTCAACTTCGGCGAACGCCCTTTAGCAGAAATATTGACAGAACGTATACACATCGAAGTTTCTATCGAGAACGATAGCCGCGCCATGTTGTATGGCGAATATATCAAAGGAGCTCTAAAAGGTTCGCGCAATGCTCTTTTTATCAATATAGACTGGGGGCTGGGCATGGGTATTCTGATAGACGGGAAATTATACAAAGGCAAGTCTGGGTTCTCGGGCGAATTCGGCCACACCTATGGGTATGACAACCAGATTATCTGCCATTGCGGCAAAAAGGGATGCCTGGAAACTGAAAATTCCTGTTCGGCTCTCTACCGCAAATTCATCGAACACCTGAAAGCAGGCGAGACTTCGATTGTCCTGTCTGAAAAGTCCATCGAAGACATTACCTTGGATGATATATTCAATGCCATAGGCAAAGAAGACTTACTTGCCATTGAACTGGTAGAAGAAATCGGACAACAACTGGGGGTGCATATCGGTAACCTTATCAATATTTTCAATCCTGATACAGTTATCATTGGAGGGGAAATGTCGAATGCAGGCGAATTTCTGTTACAGCCCATCATTACCACCGTACGAAAATACACACTTAGCCTGATGAGCCGCGATTCAGAAATCATTTTGTCAAAACTGAAAAGCCAGGCAGGTATCATAGGCTCATGTCTATTATCGAGAAGCCGGATGTTTGAAGCCTGACCCAAATACAAAAGAGGATGCACTCCAAAAAGAGAACATCCTCTATAAATTTTAAAACCGACGATTTATCGATTATCCTTGGTGGATTGCTTCAGAAGGACATACATCTGCGCAAGTACCGCATTCTGTACACATATCCGGGTTGATAGAATATTTGTCACCTTCAGAGATTGCGCCAACCGGGCATTCATCGATACAAGTACCGCAAGCGATACAATCGTCACTAATTACGTAAGCCATTGTTGTAAAAGTTAAAAGTTATTATTAGTACTAATTTGATAATGCAAAGGTAACTTTTTTATGTGAAGTTGTAACGTCTACATAGCAATATTTGATTAATTTGTACATAGTCTAAATAGAATCACCGCTTTATAGACTGATACATTGCTTGTTGCATACGTGTACGTATATTCAGCTTAGTCAGATTCTTATGATTGAATGCACGCGGATAAGTGCGGTTGCTCAAGAAAACAAAGACCAAATCGTTTTCCGGATCTGCCCAAGCACAAGTACCAGTAAAGCCTGTATGCCCAAAAACCCCTTGCGGAGCTTCAGCCGCACACGGGCTATGCTCTGGATGCCCGGTATCAGGTTTGTCGAACCCCAGTCCTCTCCTGCTCTCTTCCGACTGTAAGGTAATGAATAAGTCGCATGTAGCCCTACTCAGGTAACGATGCCCTCCATACACTCCCCGATCCAACAGCATTTGAAAGACAGCTCCTACATCATGTGCCGTCGAAAAAAGTCCGGCATTACCTGAAACTCCTCCCATGAAAGCTGCAATCTCATCATTTACATACCCTTGCAGTTCTGTTCTACGCAAAAAGTCTTCAGCCGCAGTAGGCACAATCTGCGATTTATCAAACCGATGCAAAGGATTGTATGCCGTATGCACCAAACCCATCGGCTTATAGAATACACTATCCAAATACACATCCAATGCAACGCCTGCAACAGATTCCACTAACTCTTTCAGCAACATAAAGTTCAAACAACTATACCGGTAAGAATGTCCTTTCAAAGGTATATCTGCCAATTGCCGGTTTATCTCTTTCCGAAAATCAGCATTCAAATACAAGCTGTCGGACAAAGGCAACACATACTTCCCTGTGCGTACGGAAGAAACCCATTCTTTTTTATAAACGAACCCGGTACAGGCATACAGGTTTTCATCTACTTGCAACGTGTGATACCGGTCATACTTTTTACGAAACAAACCTCCTTTACATGACTTCGAATCAATAGCTTCCTTATAGAAAGCCCAGTAAGCAGGCAAACCAGATTCGTGAAACAACAAATCCTGAACAGTAATACGCGATTTCCGTGTATCTTCCAACATTGGCAAATACTGGCTCACCCGATCGGTCAACCCGAATTTACCTTCGTCATACAATTTCATTACAGCCAACAATGTACCGGTCACTTTACTCAAAGAAGCCAAATCATATAAATCATTTTCTTTCACCTTGCGCGAACCATCGTAGGTAAATGTTCCGAAGCATTTATTATAGACAGGATATCCATCCTTCAATATCAGCACATGACATCCGGGATAAGCCTGCGCATCAATCCCTTCCTGGGCTATTGTATCAATACGTGCCAATATACGCGAATCCATACCAAAATCTTCAGGTGTATACAAATAGGGGCAATCAGGGTCTATTGTTATGCCTACACCTGCTTGACACCAGCCGGGAATACCTACCGACAAACGTCCTGTCACCTTGTCTCTGCCTGTCATGACCTTTGCTACATAACGTTGAACTGCTTCTGTTCCGACATGTGCCTGAACAACGGCCGAAGCATGCTGCAAGACAGGAAGCATAGTCTTCAAATCCTCCTGAGGAACAAAAGAAACGACCACCAGTGGTTTATCGGCTGCCAATTCCTGAAGAAACGGCACATAAGATTCATAATCTTTCTGATGCAATGCCACGATAACCTGCTGTGCCGTGCGAAGCCGCTTACGAATGGACTGCAACGAATCCACACGTGCATGTACCCAATTGATTGTTATCGATTCCTGCAATCCGTTGTAAAAAGGATAAGAATCGACTATCGAAGGAGAAATGCTCAACAAGACATTACCTGACAAAGCCAATTCCAACGGAAGCATTTCCAACGAGTCCTTCAGTACTGTAACAGCTGCTTTATCCAATGCCAGCAGCAAGCTGTCTGTTTCAGGAATGCGTATACGAGACTTCAAATCTTTTTCATCCACCACCGGGCGCTGACTTAGACCCAATGCATATTTAAAGGTAAGTACCTTCCGGCATTTCTCGGTAATCACCTCTTCGGTAAGCAGGCCTTTCTTTATAGCATTCATTACTCCAGTCATTTCCCGCTTTAAATTACGTGGAGCCAACAACAAATCGTTTCCGGCCAAAAGTGCCTGTGCACACACATCGTCCGCCTGACGGATACCTCGCATTTCGAGCGCATCGGTAAAGACTAGTCCGGAGAAATGAAACTCATCCTGCAACATAGTGGTTATAATATCGGAAGAAATAGAAGCCGGCTTCTCCTCCAATTCAGGAACTTGCAGATGCCCGACCATCATACCACTTACTCCCGCATCTATCGCCCTACGAAATGGATACAACTCAATAGAATCCATACGGGCACGGTCAAAAGGAAGCACTGGCAATGCCTTATGCGAATCGACATCCGTATCACCATGTCCGGGAAAATGCTTGCAGACAGCCAACACACCTCCATCTTCCAAACCGCGTGCATAAGCAATAACTTTCCGTGCCACTTCTTTGGGGTTACTCCCGAAAGAACGGGTATTGATGACTGGATTTCCCGGATTATTATCCACATCCGCCACAGGAGCGAAATTAACCTGCACCCCTATTTCACGCAACTGACGTGCCACCTCTCTCCCATAACGATAAATCAACGAATCATCCTGAACACATCCCAATATCCGGTTTTTGGGAAATTCAGGCGTATCTTTCAGACGCATAGCCAATCCCCATTCACCATCAAAAGTAATCAGCAAAGGGATCCGGCTCCATTGCTGTGCCAAGTTAGTCAATTGCACCTGCTGGTCTATCCGCCCCTTGGCAAACAACAATCCACCTAATCCATATTCCTCAATCGCTTTCCGTATCTGGGCTTTGTTGCGCGGAGCTGTAACAGGATCTACCGTATGGATAAACAGCTGTCCGATTTTCTGTTTCAATGTCATCTCCGACAACCGGCTTTCCACCCATCTGCGGCACGCTGCCGTATCTTTCACCTGGCTCAATACCGAAGGCATCGTGTGAGCCTCTACCCAGACAGACAACAACAAGCATATATATAAAACGACCGCCTTTCTCATCTCAGTTCTTTTGCAAAGTCAACACCATTTTTCCTATAAAAGCGGCATGCTTTCCCATTTGTTGCAAAGGCACTTCCACGCCATCCAGATTCTTATAATATTCAGGTTTCTCAAAATAAGAATGCGAATGTCCGCCCAATACTACATCGATATTGCACGTATTCTCTATCAGTTCCACATCCGAATAAGGCTCTCCTTTCCAACCCAAATGAGAAAGACAAATCACCAAATCACACTTCTCCTGCATTTTCAGCAGGTCAGCAATCCGTTGTGCTTCAGAGACAGGATCCTCAAACTTCACATCACCATACGATGCTTTTGCCACCAAACCTTCCAGTTGCGCGCCCAACCCGAACACTCCAATCTTAATACCATCCCGATGCAACACAACATACTCTTTCACCAAACCTTCCAGCACCGTACCCGTCACATCATAATTGGCACATACAATGGGAAACTCTGCCAACCTGAACAAACGCGCCATATTCTCCAAACCGAAATCGAACTCATGGTTCCCGATAGTACCAGCATCATAACGCATCTCGTTCATCATGCTGATTTCCACTTCTCCCTTATATATATTATAATAAGGTGTACCTTGCGAGAAATCCCCACAATCGAAAAGCAACAAATCAGGATGGATTTCACGCTGCTGGCTGATAAAAGTAGCACGTCGCACCATACCGGCTTTCCCTGCCAGCAAGGTATCCTGGTAATTTTCAGGAAAAGGCTCAATACGACTATGCATGTCATTGGTATGAAATAAATAAATCTCCTTGGTTGACTGGGCTGCTGCTGTAACCACAAGCAAACATACCCATAAAGAAATAAGACACAATTTTTTCATTGCTTAATCTGTATTATTGTTCAACAATCCGCCCTTCCACCTTCGCATCAACACACTTGCCCAAAGCTTCCATATTTTTTACATAATCGATGAACAAATCCCGCAAAACAGCATTTTCCGGTTCAAGCTTACCCACAGCTTCTTTAAAGGCTGACAAGTGATCATTCCCTTCGGCCAGATAGTCAATGGTAGCTACCTGATAGTCCTTTTCCGGGTCAATGTCCTTTCCACCGACTTTCGCACTCAACAGATTGCCCGATTCCGATATGACAAGCCTTGCTCCACTTAGTCCTTCTCCATGTACCCCAGCCATCTGCCTGAACAGTTCCTGCAAGTCTTTCCCTTTCAATGTCACTACCACCAAATGGTTTTCGAACGGAGTGATTTCATAAACCGATGCAACCGTTACCTCCCCTTCATTCAGCAGACTGCGTATGCCTCCCATGTTCATCACGCCCACATCTGCCGGCATACCGGTTTTAACTTCCGCCGCCGTACGCAACACGTCTGCTAACAGATTCGACAAAGGCGATTCGGGACGGTAAACTTCCAACTTCCGTGCCGCATGGCCGATTACCGGCTTCATGATGCTATCCACACCCTCCTGGTAAGGCTGCAACATACGCCACGCTTTCATATCTTGCTCCACATCGTATGCTTTTGTCACAGGTACCCTTTCTCCTTCTACCGACACCAGCGAATAGCCTGAACTACATGCCGTTAAAGCTAGGGCTACCACATACATGCCATAACATAATCTTTTTTTCATATTGATTGTCTGTTTATTTCCAGTCAAAGTTAGAAAAAAAGCCGACGATGCCCAAATTTTCCTTCAAAATAAAGCGAAAAGGCTTTGCCATGTCGCAAAAAATCACTTACTTTGCACCGCTTCCGCGCAATCGCTGTCAAGAAGAGTTACTTGGTATGTTGCGTTGGGTACGATAAACAATTTAATTTCAAAAAACAAGATGGATTTAATTAAAATTGCAGAAGAAGCATTTGCTACTGGCAAACAGCATCCTTCATTCAAAGCAGGTGACACGGTTACAGTAGCATACCGTATCGTCGAAGGTAACAAGGAACGTATTCAGATGTATCGTGGTGTAGTTATCAAAATCTGTGGACACGGCGAAAAGAAACGCTTCACCGTACGTAAAATGTCTGGTACAGTAGGTGTAGAACGTATTTTCCCCTTGGAGTCTCCGGCTATCGACAGCATTACTGTCAACAAGATTGGTAAAGTGCGTCGTGCTAAATTGTACTACTTGCGCAAACTTACCGGTAAGAAAGCCAGAATCCAGGAAAAACGTACAAACTTATAATTCGGATTCGATTGTTTCCTTACATAAAAAACCGATACTCTACATGGAGTACCGGTTTTTTTATATCTTTACGGCGGTTGACGCAAGCAACAGGGAAACGGCAGGCACATAGCTGCACCGCATAGTCAATATAGCTGCGTTGCCGGTACGATTAGTAATCGCACAAACAGACGATTAGTAATTGTACAGCCATACGATTACTAATCGTGCAAGCATCGCAGATATGTCCCTTGCGGAGAGACAGATACGTTGAACATTAAATCAAACTGATTATGATAAAATACAGCTTAGTAATGCGTGGCAAACCGGGTAATCCGGAACTTCCGAAGCGGGCTTTCGCTTCGGCGCAGAGTATAAAGAAAATGTCGCTGGAAGAGGTAGCAAAGTACATCAAACAACATGGTTGCGCATATAGCGTAGGCGATTTCCTTGCCATAGCCAATATGCTGGCACAAGCTACGGCAAACCTGCTGAAAGAAGGCTATCGCGTAGAATTGGACGAGCTTGGCGAATTTTATGTCACACTGGATTGCGAAGGCGCAGAAAGCATGGACAGTTTCCGTCCGGACGAGCACATCAAAGAGCTGCGGGTTCACTGGACACCCAGCGATGCCTTTAAAGACCTCCGCCAAGGAGCAACATTCGAGGAAACCTTAGACCGCCGCACGGAACGCAAATTATTGCAGGCGGAACGCAAAGGCAATTCTACATTGGAGCTGAAATGAGTCCGCAAAAAATAATGAAGTAACTTGATAGCCGAAATTCAATGACATTAAAAGAATAAGACTCATGGCGGCAGAAATACAATTCTTACTTTATAATATGCCCGATGAAGAGGGCAAGGTGCAGGTCATTATCAAGGACGAAACGATATGGTGCACCCAAAAGGCTATGGCACAACTTTTTGGAGTTGGAGTGCCTGCTATCAGCAAGCATCTGAAAAATATCTTTGAGGAAGGAGAGCTTCAGATAGATTCAGTTATTTCCAAAATGGAAACAACTGCCACAGACAACAAGAATTACTCAACAACGTTTTATTCGCTTGATGCTATTATTGCAGTTGGCTACCGTGTCAATTCAATGAAAGCGACCCGTTTCCGCCAATGGGCTACAAAGATACTCAACGAGTATATCCGCAAAGGCTTCGTATTGGATGATGATAGGTTGAAGCAAGGAACGGCTGTGTTTGGCAAGGATTATTTCCGCGAGTTGCTTGAAAGGATACGCTCTATCCGGGCAAGCGAACGGCGCATTTGGCAACAAATTACGGATATCTATGCCGAATGCAGTACCGACTATGACCGCAATTCTCCCACAACAAAAGAGTTTTACGCCACGATGCAAAACCGCTTTCATTATGCCATTACCGGACAAACGGCTGCTGAAATCATCTACTCAAAAGCAGACCACACGAAAGAACACATGGGACTTACAACATGGAAAAATTCTCCCAATGGGCGAATACTCAAATCGGATGTATCCGTAGCGAAGAACTATCTGGACGAGAAGCAAATCCGGCAATTGGAACGCACGGTAACTTCTTATTTCGATTACATAGAAAACTTGATTGAACGTCAAAACACGTTCACGATGGAGCAGTTTGCCGCCAGCGTAGACAAATTCCTGACCTTCAATGATTATCAGATATTGCCGGATAAAGGACGTGTATCTGCCGCCCAAGCAAAGGAAAAGGCAGAAAACGAATACGACATTTTTAACCGCACACAGCCCATTGATTCGGATTTCGACAAGGAGCTTAGAGAATTATTAGGTAAATAAAGGACATCTTTACACAATCAATATAACCGCAAACAAGAAGACGCACAACCCAAACATCGTTGTGCGTCTTCTTATTTATAGTGCATCTACTTTTTATTCATACACAAATCTGCCGTTTTCCCAACGACGATTATAAGTTACTGGAGGAGCAGTCTGTTCTATTTGTGTAGATACAGGAGCAACAACAGCACGCGAAACAGTACGGCTTCTTGACAAATCCCAATTTACAAATTCTTCGTAATCGAAAGTCCAACTTTCTCCGTATGCCAACTTGTGAATACGGTTGTAAATGGCTGCACGAGAGGGAGCATTGAAATCATATGGATAATTATAACTTGTCCTCATCACACTTTCTTCGGTAGGGCGCCAAACACCTGTTCTATAACAATAACCTCCTTCAAATACACCGATATTTTCATTTTGGTATCTATTATCCGAAATAAATTTATTCCATAAAACAGTTGAAGGATTATTTGTAAAATCTATATTCGTATACCATCCAAAATCTTTCTGCCATCCTGAAACTCTCGTAATCTCGGTATCAGGAATACGTGCATATTCAGGTGTATCATAAACATATTCATCTGCTAATTTAGCAAAACCATGACCAGCTGCTTCATGTATAACAGTTCCAATCCGAACTTTTTGGGGTGTCTCTAATGTCGAATAAGTTACAGCCGATCCTCTCCCATAATCACCTAAATAAGCAGAACTTCCACTTATATGAGCTGTCCCATGATGTTCAGTTGAATTTACTAAAACAATTATCAACATTTCATTCATCTCTTCCGAAGTAAAATTATCACACCGAGCTGCATACGTCATACATTTGTCATTATCTCCACCTATATGTGTACCTTCACCCAAATAACATGACAAAGCCGTCTCATGACCTTCCATAAGTCCTTCATTCTTTGAAACAACATCTACATAATACAGATTGAAATAATTCCTAAATGACACAAATGGTTCAAACATAAAGAACGACTCCATACCTTGTCTCATTAAATCTTCATACGTACCGTCCGCTATTTGCCTATCGGAGAAGCCATCACCCATCAATACAACATTGATGCCATTTCCTTCTGTAGCAGTTTGCAATGTATGCACTTTCCCATCTGCCGAATAATCGGTAGATTCGTAGGGCGCTTCACCCTCTCCCAATATGCCTTTCAAGAATTCCGGCAACTCATCACGAGAGGTAAAACTGCCATGGAAAATCATCTTACCCGTTTCATCGAAAGCGATAACCGTAGGGAATCCTGTGTAAGGAATGCCGCCTTCCGGGTTTTCCATCAACGTGGACCATTCCATATTATTACTTTCGATATAATTATTTGCCTCTGTAGGATTATCCATACCGTCATCACAAACGCCAATAATTTCTAACGAATGGTTCTTATAACGTTGATACAACTCCGACATCACCGGATGAAACGCTTTACTATACCCACACCACGTAGCCCATATATAATATAAGGTAACTTTATGACTGGATACGATGTCAATGGTACGAATAGTATTACCCCGATTATCTGTTGCTGTGAAATCAGGTATACGAAGATTTATCGTTTCGAAAGTAAAGCCTCCCGGTTCGTTTTGCTCGATACATCTATACCCGTTTATTTGCCACCAATCGGTAGCGGTAACAGCTTCCGGCACATCTCCTCCCAACATATTGTATGAGAAATCCACCGTTTGCAACTTGGTCAGCCTGCTTAACGTTTCAGGTACTTCTCCCGTCAGCGTATTGCCACTCAAATCCAATGTATACAGTTCGGTCAGATTGCCTATTTCTTCCGGAATGCTACCCACCAGATTGTTATAATACAAATGGATATACTGTACTCTCTCTTGGCTGTAATCCAATGTCACTCCATACCATTCCGACAAAGGAGCATCCGTACACCAGTTGGTATTGTTCGTCCAGTTGTCCCCATTAGTTGCATCATACAGCGCAATGAGAATATCACGGTCTGTTGGTCCTTCCGGTTCCAGTTCCGCATCGGTATCTACTGCCGCAAAGCTGGAAATGACGGAACGAGTTACGGTTATCGACTTTTGAGTCTGCTTACGAATGGTCTGCTCCTTACCGTTTATCGTTCCGGTTATATCCACTGTAATGCCTTGCGTCAAGGTTTGAGGAGCTACGACAAAATAAAACTCCGTTACACTCAATTCGGACAACTGCACATTGGCAGAAGTGCGCAACTGTATCGTGGTCTGTTTATCCCCGTTTCCATCGATGGTAAACACAGGAGCATCGGAAGCTACATCAATGGTTCCGTCCCCAGCTAACGCTTCCCCGTTATTTCCCTGAAGCCGGATAGCAGAAACAGCCATGGTTCCGGTGAGACGCAAACGGATGATGCCGCAGGTCTGCAAGAAACGGAAATCACTGTTCGTGCTTTTCGCTACCATCGGGCAATCGCCTGTATCGAAACTTCCTGCACGATAATCTTGCCCATCGGTCAAGCGATAAGAAATCTTGGTACCGTCTACAGCACTCTGCGCACTATAAGGATAAAAAGCATAAAACTCTTCCCCACTCACACTCGTTTCGCTTTCGAAACGGGCCTCATCGCCTTGTATTTCCGTCAAATCATAACGCACGGCTTCGGCAGTTGTATTACTGAAAATACCGATTGCGTCCGATTGTTCCCATATCACAGCATTGCCCGACAATTGGGTACGGCTTTTCACAGCCGCCGAAGTAGTGGCTTTTACCGATGTCAACCGGGTATCCGATTGGCGCAACGATTGCATCTCATCTTGTTTGCATCCTGCCAAAGAAAGCAAGAGCAAACTTAAGCAAAGGGTTATATATGTATATTTCATAACGATTCTTTTTTATATTCTTACCAATTTTCTTCATTCTCGGTAAAGTCTTCTATCTGTCCACCAGCGGTAGATGGTTGCTTGCCAGCCTGAACCACTTCAATGGTCCGGCTCAATTCTCCAGCCGTAACGGTGATGTTGCCTTTCCTTTCGGCACGGTCTGCATTGGCTGCAATGACAATATTGCCGTTTTGCAGGCTCATCCAAGCATTGCCATTCAGGTTTACATTCGGTTCACCGGCATTAGTACTGATAGTCAACGGATACGTTCCTCCTTCTGCCGAAGCATCTATACGTAGAGGTGTCACGTTCAAGTAAAGTTCTTTTCCTGCCTGCGTCACCGTAACGGTACGGGTGATGCTACCGTCTTCTGAGGTAAACGTCAAAGTCGCCTCACGGACAGATGTTTCTTCATTGGCGGCTACATCA
>NZ_NFJA01000104.1:0-12178 GCF_002159615.1 Bacteroides sp. An279 | reverse complement strand
CCGGATGACCCTGATTCCGGGCTTCCACCGCCTTCCTCCGCCCTTTCCGCTACGCTCCAAGGACGGAGGAAGGCGGTGGCGGAGTTGCACTTCTAACTTGACGGTGGGTATCGGTTGGCAAGTTGACCAGGTTTTGGATAGCATTCAGAACCTTGTCAACCGATACCCTGTCGGCTGTGTTTAATCCCTCAGTTTACACCGGTTTTGTTGCATGAACTCCTGTATTATGTCGCAATAGTTCCCTTGAATGAGGATGTGGTGATTGCCCAGCGGATTTCTCAGGAAATACTCTACAGGCTTGCCTAGTTTTACCAGCAGTTGTGTGCGGCATAAAGAGATGATGTTGGTGTTTTCGGTCAGGTAGCCGGGCGACACATAATATTCGTCCAGACATTCGCTTCCACATTTGAATACGGTTACTTCTCCTTCGTGGAGGATGCCTTGTACAGCGATGCCCTTTTCGGTGTCGAAATGACTTCGGAGGATGAACCGTTCGGCCATTTTTGTACCGATGGTGTCGTGTGCCAACAATACTTCGTTCTTTCCAACATCGATGAACGATGGATTGGCGATGAAGCCCTGTTGTCCGGTCAGCACTTTCACCATCAGCAGAGTCATGATGGCTTGCAGGTCGCCTTCACTTCCGGCTGGTATGCCTTCATCATTCAAGAGTGCCACCGCCAGGCAGCCCGTACTTTTTAAATCCTGATACATCGAGAAACTGGAAAGGGTCACGGCATCCAGCTGGTATTTTTCGCATACTTGCTTGGTAGCATAATACAGACGCATTTCCCGGAGCAGGTCTTCAGGGGTGGTGTCTTGGCAGGCTTGGGCTCTGTTGGCAAGTATCGAGGCTTCCACGCCTACTTCTTCATCGGTGATGCCGTAATAGAGCTTGTACACTTCTTCTGCCGGTATGTCAATAAAGTTTACTCCCCACCGGCGGTTGGTCAGCAGATAGTCGGCATGACTTGCCACTAGCCACGGGGCAGGTGTTCCTATCAGTCCGATGCGCTTTCCTTTCAGCTTGTGTTTGGCGGCAAAAGCCTGGTAATGAAACAATACTTGACGTACCATGTCGGATACTTTTCCGTAAATGATAGTCGCCCGCATGTCTTTGGTCCTTATCCAGGCTGCTATTTCGAGGGCTGCTGCCAGCGAATTGTTCTGTCCGTCGCTCAATATGGTGATGGGATAGGGGAATATGCTGAAGTTGCGGATTACGACATCTGCCACACATCCGTCGGCGATGAAAGGCATTTTGTAGGCTCCTGCCGGAATGTGGTCTACTTCGGTGTAGGGTACCAGATGGAGGGTGAAATGCTTCTCTAATGCCATGAAAAGTTCTTGATGGCACTTGTAAATTTGTTCCGCGCGGTAGTCTTCAGATGTGAATATGAGCAAATATAAATCCATAATCGTTAAGTTAAAACAGAAGAGATTATTAACGTGGACGAATATAGGGCTTTTTCCTGATAAGCGGGCAAACGGGCAAGGGCTTTTTATGTTTTTTGATAGAGTTTAGTGTCCTTTTATTCGAGGGCAGAAGTGAACTGCCTTTTTCTTTTTGAGGGGATACCTTTATCGTTTCAGTTGTCTTCATGGGCTGTAGCAACCAACTGAAATGCCTTATGAAGATATCTTCGTTTTGCACGCAGATAACTTCGTTTGGTGTAAGATTAATAATCTTCCGCTTGTAAGATTAATAATCTTGCAGCCTGAAGATTAATAATCTTACAGCGAATGATCCTTTATGTATAATGGGGCGGATACGGGTGTTCTTGTATTCAGTATTCAACCTCTTCCTGTCTAAAAAATAAAAAAACACGGTGTCTTTGTGTCTCTGTGTTCAAAAATAACTATCTTTGCGAGCACATTTAATAAAATTTGTATTTATGCCACATATATCCATCAGAGGAACAGAAATGCCCGAGTCGCCTATCCGGAAATTGGCGCCGTTGGCAGAAGCTGCGAAAGCGAGAGGAATCCACGTCTATCACCTGAACATTGGTCAGCCAGACCTTCCTACCCCGCGAGCGGCCCTTGATGCGATTCGCCATATCGACCGCACGGTGCTGGAGTATAGTCCGAGTCAGGGATATCGCAGCTATCGCGAGAAGCTGGTAGGCTATTACAAGAAATACGATATCCATTTGGATGCCGATGATATTATCGTCACCACAGGCGGGTCGGAAGCCGTATTGTTTGCTTTCCTGAGCTGTCTGAATCCGGGCGACGAAATCATTGTGCCCGAGCCGGCGTATGCCAATTACATGGCTTTTGCCATATCAGCAGGGGCGGTAATCCGTACGGTGACTACTACCATCGATGAAGGTTTTTCGTTGCCCAAGGTGGAGAAGTTCGAAGAGCTGATTAACGAACGGACGAAGGGTATTCTGATATGTAATCCCAATAATCCGACCGGTTATCTTTATACACGTCGCGAGATGAACCAAATTCGTGACCTGGTGAAGAAATACGACCTGTTTCTTTTTTCCGATGAAGTGTATCGCGAGTTTATCTATACCGGCTCTCCTTATATTTCTGCCTGTCACCTGGAGGGGATTGAGCAGAACGTGGTGCTGATAGACTCGGTGTCGAAACGCTATTCGGAATGTGGCATCCGTATCGGTGCGTTGATTACGAAGAATGAAGAAGTGCGTAAGGCGGTGATGAAGTTCTGCCAGGCACGCTTGAGTCCTCCGCTCATCGGGCAGATAGCAGCCGAGGCTTCGCTCGACGAACCTGAAGAATATGCACGGGAAACGTACGATGAATACGTGGAACGCCGCAAATGTCTGATAGACGGGTTGAACCGCATACCGGGCGTATATTCTCCTATCCCGATGGGGGCATTCTATACCGTAGCAAAGCTTCCGGTGGATGATAGCGAGAAGTTCTGTGCATGGTGTCTGAGCGATTTCGATTACGAAGGCGAGACTGTGATGCTGGCTCCTGCTGCAGGGTTTTACACCACACCGGGGGCTGGAGTGAACGAGGTGCGTTTGGCATACGTCTTGAAGAAAGAAGACTTGCTCCGGGCGTTGTTTGTATTACGTAAGGCATTGGAGGCTTATCCCGGACGTGTAGACGACTAATCATGAACTGGAAGCTTTTCATAGCCCGCCGGATTTATCAGACCAAAGAAAAGGAAGGTGACCGGAATGTTTCGAAGCCTGCCGTACGCATTGCGATGGTGGGCATTGCCATCGGGCTTGCCGTGATGATTCTTTCGGTGGCAGTGGTTGTCGGCTTCAAGCATGAAGTGCGCGATAAGGTCATCGGGCTAGGGGCGGATATTCTGGTAACCAGTCTGGATGTAGTACAGTCGTATCAAGTCACTCCCGTGGTAGGTGACGATAGTCTGATATCGGCATTGGAAAAGATGCCGGGGGTAAAACATGTGCAGCGCTATGCCACCAAGCCGGGTATGATTATGACTTCCGATAATTTTCAGGGAATCGTATTGAAAGGTATCGGACAAGAATATGACACGACGTTCCTCCACCGTCATTTGCAGGAAGGGCATATTCCCGCTTTTACCGATTCGGTTTCTTCCAATCAGGTGTTGGTTTCGAAAACGATAGCCGACCGTCTGGGGGTGAGAGTGGGAGACAAACTTTATACATATTATTTGGAAAACAATATTCGTGCCCGTCGGCTGACCGTAGCTGGTATCTATCAAACTAATTTTTCTTCATACGACGACCTTTTCCTGCTGACCGACCTTCGCACGGTGGAGCGGCTGAACAATTGGGAGCCTGGGCAGGTGGGTGGCTTGGAAATACAGGTGACTGATTATGACTTGCTAGATGAAACAAACGGGTATATACTGTCTTCACTCGATAAGAAGACCGACAAGTATGGAGGTCGTTATTATGCACAAACCATTGAAGAGGTCTATCCGCAAATTTTCGCATGGCTCGACCTGCTTGACATCAACGTATGGGTTATTCTGGTCTTGATGGTCGGTGTGGCGGGTTTCACAATGATTTCAGGGTTGCTTATCATTATTCTGGAACGTACCAACATGATTGGTGTGCTGAAGGCATTGGGTGCAGACAATACTGCTATCCGTAAGGTTTTCCTTTCGTTTGCCGTGTTCCTTATCCGGAAAGGGATGTTGTGGGGAAATGTCATTGCCCTGACCTGTTGTGCCGTGCAGTATTTTTTCCGTCCTGTCAGGCTCGACCCTGCGGTATATTACATCGATGCCGTCCCTATAGAGTTGAATCTATGGATATGGTTGTTACTCAATGCCGGTACGCTGGTAGTATCGGTTCTGATGCTGGTGGGACCTTCTTACCTGATTAGCCGTATCCATCCGGCACGTTCCATCCGTTTCGAATAATATATATGGTGTACGGTAATTGTCTCATGGCATACAGATGATCCGGAAAGGTATAGAGAAACACAGAAGAGTAAATGAAAATCTGTGTCCGTCTATGCCTTTCCGGGTCATTTGCCTGTTATGATGGTTGACATGTCTCCCAATCAATAAAGGTCTCTTGTTACGATGTCATCGCTCCAATGATGGTCCTTCGGGAAGGGTTGGCCGCTCCATGCTTTCTTGCTGGTCCAGTCTTGCGGAGCATCTGTCCAGAAGGCATCGCTTGCCGGAAGTCCCAGCGGAAGGAAGGCGAGCGAGGTCATATACAAGCTTCCGTTATTCGTGTACCAGTCGGCTACGTTAGGTTGGCGTCCGGTAAATCCGATGGTAAGGAATCCACCTTCATTAAAGTTATCCCCATTGGCAAACATACGCTTCAGTACGGCAGTAAGTCCGCAACGCACTTGGGCTGGAGTGACACTGGCGGGTAATTCACGGTACCATGCCATCAGAGCCAAAGGTTGCATCGTAGCCATGCGGTAAGGGATAGAACGGCCGAAGACTGGGAAGGTTCCTTCGGGCGAGATAAACCGTTCCAGTACCAGGCTGTACTTTTGCGCACGTTTCAGTGCACGGCGGTAATACTTCGGATAGTCAAGGCGTGAATGTTTATTGGCGTCAATCAGTGCATCAAGGGTTTCGAGGTACATAGGGTGGAATACATAGCTGCTATAATAGTCGAAGGCAAATGAAGGTCCGTCGGCATACCAGCCGTCGCCTGTATACCATTCTTCTACCTTGCGGATGGCAGAATTGATGCGGTAGATATCAAAAGGTGCACCGGCCTTGGCGAGGAAACTCTCGATAGTAGCTGAGAAGAGCAGCCAGTTGGTATAAGGCGGGTCGATACGCCGAAGCTGGGTAAACTCTTCGATGTAACGTTTCTTCGTAGTTTCATCAAGTGGCATCCAAAGCTGGTCGAAGGCACGGAGGAAACTTTCTGCCACGTATGCGGCATCCACTAGCGGCTGACCTTCGTTGCGCCATAAGAGATAGTCGGGCGAATCAGGGTCGACTGCATGAACGTAGCTCTGCAATGCCCATTCACGCAACTGCTTGCGCATGGCTCCTTCTTCGGTCTCATCATCGGGCAGGGCAAGCCATGGGGCAATGCCTGCCATCAGGCGTCCGAAACATTCCATATAAGTGACTCGCTTGTCGCGTCCGTCCCAGGTAGGACTGACTTCCACTTGCATGTTTTTCTGCAGTTCCTCTTTTGCCATGTTGCTTAATACAGGAGCTGCCATGTCATAAGCCAGCTTACACCAGTAAGCGCGGTCGGGCTGGCTTCCAGCTTCCAGATAGCGTACGTACTCGCATGCTGCCAGCAGGAAAGCTCCTACACCGAAATTGGCGGTAGACTTGGCATCGACCACCTGTCCGGGTATCGCCTTTTCACCAATGGGTTGCACGTAACCTACTGAACCGTCTTTTTGTAATGCGGTTTCTGATAGATACGTCCATGCCTTGCTAATGACAGGCATGTAGGTGGTTTCGTCCAGATAACCATGGTTTACTCCCCATAACAGTCCGTAGGTAAAGAAAGCTGTACCGCTGGTCTCAGGTCCGGGAGCATGTTCGGGGTCCATCATGCTGCGTGTCCAGTATCCTTCGGGTTGTTGGATTGCTGCTACCGCCTGTGCCATCTTTTGGTATTTTTCTATAAAGAACCTGCGGTGTGCATAGTCGGCGGGTAAGTCCTTTAACACTTTCGCCAGTCCGGCCAATACCCATCCGTCGCCCCGTGCCCAAAAGTCTTTTTTCCCGTTCAAGCTTTTATGTTTGGGATAGACGTATTTAGCATCGCGGTAATACAGGTTCTCTTCGGGGTCGAACATGATACTGTCTGAGTAGGTGATGTATTCGTACAGCTTGTCCAGGTATAGTGGGTTATGGGTCAGCTTGTAGAGTTTGGTCATGACGGGCATCACCATGTACAGTCCGTCGCTCCACCACCAGTAGTCATGCCGGGGGGTACTCATTTCATATTCCATTACCTCACGGGCGCGGCGTATCTTCCGGTCGTCTGGGTCGAGCTGGTATAGGTCGATGTAAGTTTGGAAACACACTTGCCAGTCACCGAAGAGCACATACTCATCAGTCTCGCCATACGAATATTTCCATGTGGAGCGGTTGTTGCTTTTTGCTCCTTTCCATTCATTATGTGTAGCCCATGCTTCGGAATAAGCTCGATAAGCAGGGTTTCCGGTCAGGTAATAAGCTTCCATATTGCCAGTATGGTAGGCGGCATTGTCCCAAAAGGCACGTACTTCGGGCGGATTTTCCGCTTGCCAGTGCTGATTCACTTTGTCGATAATTTGGCGCACCTTCTCTGCCTCAGAGGGTTTGGCGAAAGCGCAAGTAAGGGGTAAGAGGGCGAGTAGGCATGCCCTAGCCAACAGGTAAAGTTTTTTCATGGGTCTTATTATTTTTATGGTTAGTGTTTGATTGAGGTATCGGTTGACAAGAAGACAAGGTCTTAAATGCTTGCTTGAAGTTTTTTACACTCGTCAGCTTGTCAACTTGTAGCCTGCGTTCATTCCAATTCCAGTACATATACCGGTGTAGGAGCCTGGTCGACGGTTTTCTCTCCATCACCCTGGTAGGTGACCTGTACGAAGAGATGCAATTGTTTCCGGTTTTTCCAAAGCTCAGTGTCCAGGCTTGGTTCCCAGGCTTCTACCGGAAAGTCGGTCAGGTCTTTCACTTGCCAGTCATCTTGCTTCAAATCATCGGTGTATGCCATCGAGACTTTGCTTCCTCTTTCTGCATCACGGAAAATAAAGTAAGCCTTGTTTCCGTCTACTACAATGCGCGGGCGTGAAACCGGAATCATCTTGGTTCCTCCACCTTTCAGGGAAAAGGCCAGCTTGCGATGCATCACTTCACGCATGTTCCAGCGGGTACCATCGTTCCATACCACTCGGTATTGCGGTACTTCCGAGGTGGCATCACGCCAATAAGTGACGATGTAAGGATGTCCTTCGGCATCGGTACACATGCTGGTCTGGTTTATCAGTTCACTGTTCTGAGGAATATGCCAGGCACATTCGGCATTTGATTCGCGGATGGGTAGGGTATATGCATCTCCTGTCGACTTGTACCAGGTTTTTCCTTTGTCGGGCGAATAGGCATAACACAGGTCATGGTTGGTTTCTACCATCCAGGTTTCGCGCCATACCCACGAGAGGTGTATTGTGCCTTTCGTATCTACATAGAGTTGCCAGTAAGCATTACGCTTGCCTTCACCGTCAATCAGGACATCCTGTATCCGTTCCCACCGGCGTGTCGTCACGTCGTATAGGTTCATGATAAGATTGCCTCGTCCCGATGCTCCGGAGCGATAGACGAATATCAAGTTCCCGTCGGGCATACGGTAAAACTCCGGATAAGTCACGTCTTGTTCATCCGTACCCGTCATGGATTCCTTGTCACCTAGTTCCAGCGAGCCGGGTTTTATGCTTCGGCAATAATTGAGCGGATGCCCGTGATGGTCGAAGGCTACATGCAGGTATCCTTTTCCGTCCACCATCAGGCTGATGATGTTGTGTGCGTCTTCCACATTTCCCTTATATTGGGAACGGTGCAAAGTCCATTCGGTATCACCCAGTGTACGTTTGCCCAGCATCAGGTATCCGTCGGGGGCGTAATAGGCGATGTATTGCGTATTGCCTTGGGTCACCAGCGAATTGTTGCGGAACACCGTGGTGTTGACCGATGTATTGCTATATCCTTCGCCTACCCTCACCAACTGCTGGGCACAGATGGTGCTGGAAACGAAAAGAAGTATCCACAAAATGAATGTTTGCTGTTTCATGATTTCATTTACATTTACCATTATTTCTCGGTTCCCATCGGGATACGGATGACGTTCAGCGAGTATGCTGGCATTTGGTATGCGAATGCATTGTTTACCTCCAGCGTACTTTCTGTAGGTTTTGCCTGTTTGTCATCAGGCTTGCCTGAAAGCATGTACAAGGTTGCCGTTTTTCCATCAATACCTGCCGGAAGGTTTACTTGGGTATTTACCGCTACAGGCAAGAGGTTGACTAGCTTCACGATGATATCTCCTGTGCGGCTATCACGTACTACCGATGAGGCGATGCGTTTATTCACATCAGCGCGTGGATTATCTGTACGGTTTTCCGAAGGCAAGTAACTGTCGCCTGTATGTTGTCCGTAAAGCAGCTGGGTATAATAGCCCACCGTAGGCTTCACTTCCTGGTTGTTGAAGTAAATCAGGTCAGGGTTCCATTGGGTGTGTCCTTCCTTTGCCAGCAGCGGAGCGTATGATGACATCTGTACTACATCGCCGTTCCGTTCTACCGAAGTGAGGTAAAGCGCTTCGGCAAGTGCTGTCTCGATGTTGTTGGGACGTCCAGGCAAGTGCGCGGCATATTCTCCCAGATAAACTTTCGGTTTCGAGCGGTCGTAGCGGTCGTAAAAGTCCTGGTTGTTGATAAACCATCCTGGTGTGTTGTAGTAATGTTCGTCCACCATCGGCACGTTGAGGCGAGTGGCAAGTTCCCAGCCTTCCTCATAGTCAGATCCTTCGTAGAATGGTCCTACCGTACCGATGACGGTCACTTCGGGATATTGTTTCTTTACAGCTTCGTATATCATCGTAAAGCGTTCCTCGAATATGTCGGTTATCAGGTCTTCGTTGCCGATGCCGATGTATTTCAGGTTGAACGGTTCGGGATGTCCGGCTTCGGCACGCATTTTTGCCCACTTGTTGGTTTGGGGATCACCGTTAGCATATTCAATCAGGTCAAGTATGTCTTGCACGTAGGCATCCATTTCTTCCATCGGGATACCTCCTTGCTGGCCTCCGCTCAAGAGCTTGCCCGGGATACATGCCGAGTTCTGGCAGGGTACGCCGGCAGCTACTACCGGAACGGGTTCGGCTCCCATATCCTCGCAGAACTGGAAATATTCGAAATAACCCAATCCGCGTGTCTGGTGATAACCCCATAAGTTGCGCAGAGGCTTGCGGGCTTCCAGCGGACCGATAGAACCTTTCCAGTCGTAAATGTTGGCAATACCGTTTCCATGAGCTACACATCCACCCGGAAAACGTACGAAACGTGGATGAAGGTCGGCTATAGCCTGTGCCAGGTCGGCACGAAGCCCGTTTGTATGCCCGTGGAACGTGTGTTGTGGGAAGAGCGAAATCATGTCCAGTTCATACGTACCGGCTTGCTGGGGTATCAGTGCCAGTGAGCCTGCATTGACATCTGCGTTTACCTTCAGCACTGCCTGTTGCTTCTTCCAGTTTGCCGAGGTGATTTTCACCGAAGTCCTTGCTACTTCTTTTCCGTCCTTATCCAGTAGCAGCACATGTATTTTGCCTCCCTTTTTGCCTGCCGGTATCCGTCCGAACAAAGAGAAGTCGTATTTTTCACCTTTCTTTAATACAATGCCGTCGTAGCCTGTGTTTTTCAGCATTACTCCCGGCTGGTGTATGTCGAGTATGGCATAATGAGGATTGTTGGCGTGTATCGGTTCGGTACCAGCCTCTACTGTAAATTTTCCACCATCACCCTCCAGGGTCCAGGCATACGCTCCGTTCCATTCTTTCCGGTCGGCAGACGAATATTCGAAGTCCCGGTTCTGTATCAGTTCGGCATAAAGTCCTCCGTCGGCTCCATAGTTGATGTCCTCAAAAAATACACCTATTAATTTATCGCTGATGGGGCGTGCCTTGTCGGGATGTACATCTACTTGCAGGTTCACTTCTTTCAGTCCGGCAAAGCGTTCGGCATCTTGTACAGTCTGCTCACCTTCCATTCTTGCTTTATTGGCACGATAGCTTGCAAACCGAATCAGGTGATCCACTTCCGTCCAGGCGGCTTTCTGCACATATCCTTGTTGCAGGGTACCTTCTACCCATACACTTGCAGGTTGCTCATGGCCGGCAGGAGTAAATTCCGGTTTTATTTGTCTTTCGTTCCCTTTTAGGAAATACGTCTGGCGTTTCCAGTCGGTCAGGTCGGCAGATGCTGCATGTGCCAGTTCTTTTCCCTCTTCATTCAATTGCCATACGCAATGCCATTTGCCATCTGTTCCCCGCATGAGATGTGGGCGAATCATTCTTTTTTCCGAGCCCCATGCTCCATAGTCGCTCTTTACATAGCCATAACCGTCGCCCACGCTGTACCAGCGTTCAGTATCCCGGCTCCACGCCAGTTTCAGTCCGCTACGTCCGGCATCAGAGGCTGTAGCATACGAGAAAATATAAACCGAGTCAAGCCGGTTTGCTACGTCTTGTGCATAAGACATATCCGGCAAAAAGCATAACGCTGCCCCTAAAGCAGCCCAGTGTTTCCATTTCATGTTACCAAAAGTTTAAATTGTTTGACAGGTCTTTTCCTGTGAAGATACGGTTATTCCGGCAGAATTCCTAAGTAAACAGGCAAAAACTTGTCATTTGCCAAATACGTCCAATGTCCACTCTTTGCGCCAGGGAATCGTAACCTTTCCGTCCTTGAATACAATTGGAAGCCATACATAGCGCGAGTTGCGCAGATCCGTTTTGTTCCACCGGTCGAACATCGCGATATAAGCATCTTTCTTGCCGGCTACTGGCATTACGAATGTACTTTGGGCATAAAATGTCTTTTCGGCGTCCGGTCCTGTACACGGATTACCGATAGTTTTCCATTCACCCATAATGGAGTCCGCTACGGCTATTTCCGCTACATTCGGGTCCCAACCTGTACATCCCGATGTAATCAGATAATATTTTCCATCGTGCTTGAATACAGCCGGAGCCTCGCGCGACATGCCGATAAAGTTACGTGTAAAACGTCCCGAAGGTTTCAGATAATCATCGGTAAGGAGGCTGATATACATCGTTGCGTTGTTTTCCGAAGAATAAAACTGATAGGCACGTCCGTCATCGTCTACAAACACGGTCTGGTCGCGGCTCATCGCATCGTTGGGGCGGAAACTGCCTAAATAAGTAAATGTTCCCGTAGGCGAATCGGATACTGCTACACCGGCACTTGCCTTGCCATAGTCGGCACTGTCTACGTGCATCCACATCACAAACTTTCCCGTCTTTCGGTTATAGATAACCTTCGGGCGTTCCAATACCTTCGATGGATGCAGGTCGTGGTTAGGGTCATCTTTTACCGAAGGCAGTACGATACCCTCGAATTTCCAGTTCATCAGGTCTTTCGATGAATAACATCCCACTCCTGTCACATCCGTACGGTAGCATTCCCACGTAGCTCCTTCGGGCAAAATGGTCTTTCCTTTCTTGTATTCTCCATACCAATAGTATGTACCGTTGTGGTAAAGAATGCCTCCACCGTGTGCATTGATATAGTTTCCTTCCGTATCGTTCCATACTTCTCCAGGACGGAACTCTGTGTATTGTGCTTTACCCACCAGTGGGAAAGCCAAGAATAAGCTTATGATTCCAGCAATCAAAAATGTTTTTTTCATGGTCGTATGTTTTTTATAAAAAAATGTCACACAAAGATAGGTTTTCCCATTGAGAAAGTAAGGCAAAAAAATAAGCAAAAAAGATGGAAAAATCTGCAATCTGTATTTTTTGCCCCTGAATGTTCCATTAGAATGCGCAAATACATGGCGTGAGAATATCCGTAGGTGTAAACAGTCTCCAGGAAATGCTTCTTGGTAATTCCTGATTAGTCTGATTGCGTACATTCAGTTCCTATGTTTGTAATGTGCTAGCAAAATAGCATAAAGCCAAGAGAATTATTAAATTTGTAAATGAAAGAAATAACTTAATAAAACCTATGACTTTATGCGTAAACA
>NZ_NFJA01000103.1:0-12216 GCF_002159615.1 Bacteroides sp. An279 | reverse complement strand
CAAAATAGGAACCGCCGTATGCCGAACGGCACGTACGGTGGTGTGAGAGGTCGGTAAACATGAAAATAGGAGATAAACACCTATGATTAGTGTTTACCTCCTACTCGATATGTCCGATATGATATGATATGATATGATATGAGAGCCGAAGTTTTTTCTTTCCGGACCGTGATTCGTTTTTATATATGTGGAAAGATAAAAAAAAGAGATCGGAATTTTCCGACCTCTTTTGCATTAAAATAGAACTCAGATTATTTCTTGAAATATCTGTTGTACAAACCTTCGAAACCTTTTCCGTGACGAGCCTCGTCTTTTGCCATTTCATGAACTGTATCGTGGATAGCGTCCAGATTCAACTGTTTAGCACGAGTCGCAATACGTTTTTTATCTTCGCAAGCACCAGCTTCTGCGTTCATACGTTTTTCCAAATTAGTCTTGGTATCCCATACACAGTCGCCTAGCAATTCAGCGAATTTAGAAGCATGTTCAGCTTCTTCCCAAGCATAACGTTTGAAAGCTTCAGCTACTTCGGGGTAACCTTCGCGGTCAGCTTGACGGCTCATTGCCAAGTACATGCCGACTTCAGTACATTCACCCATAAAGTGATTGTTCAAGTCTTTAATCATTTCTTCATCGCAACCTTTGGCTACGCCGATTACATGCTCGTCAACGAATGTCAGACCGTTGTTGTCTTCTTCCATTTCTTTGAATTTGGAAGCGGGAGCTTTACACAAAGGACATTTTTCAGGAGCTGTTTCACCTTCGTAGATGTAACCACATACAGTACAGATAAATTTCTTCATAATTCAATGTTTTTTAGTTGTTAGTTATTTAGTTGTTTTTTGCCTATGGCCAAAGGCCTAGGTCAGTTCTTGTTCATTTTCAAACATTCAGGGCATATACCCTTATAGTATCGGTGTGTTTCCTCTATTTGAAAACCTTCTTTTTTCATATGTTTAATCTCATCCGGTTCTTCTGCCGATAGAGGGATGTCCGTGATTCTACCGCATACTTTACATTGGAAATGTGCATGTACAGATATGTCTCCGTCAAAGCAAGCATTCCGTTCGTCAATGGTCAACATGCGGGCTGCACCGTGTTCTACAAACAGTTTCAGGGTGTTGTAGACAGTTGTTTTCGACAATGTAGGAATATCTTGGCATAAAGCCATATAAATCTCATCGATGGACGGATGAGTATGATGCTTCAGCAAGTAATCCATAATGGCAATGCGTTGTACGGACGGCTTGATTTGGTAACTGAGCAGATATTCGTAAACGTTCATCTTATTATTCCTTATTTGTAATTGTTACAACTTTAAATCATTGGCAAAGGTATAAATATTTTCTTTATGTACAAAATAACAGATGCTTTTTTTACTTTTTTTCAATATGGATAAGGGATACACCTTATTTTATATTATCTTTGTCCGATGTAAGCCAAGATATTAAATGACATACTTATGAAATATGGTTTTGTGAAAGTGGCAGCCGCTATTCCTTTGGTGAAGGTAGCCGATTGCCCATACAATGCAGAGCAGGCAGAAAGCCTGATAGCGAAGGCAGAGGGGAACGGGGTGCAGATATTGGTTTTTCCCGAATTAAACCTCACTGGATACTCGTGTGGTGACTTATTTGGGCAAGCATTGTTACTTGAGCAGGCAGAGATGGCACTGATGCGCGTGCTCAACAATACTCGTCAGTTGGATATCATTTCTATTTTGGGTATGCCGCTTCGGGTAGACTCGATGTTGCTGAACTGTGCCGTAGTTATTCAGAAAGGAAAGATTCTGGGAGCTGTGCCCAAGACTTATTTACCCAATTATAAGGAATTTTATGAGCATCGCTGGTTTGCTCCTGCCACTTCGCTTGATGGTGAGTCTACCGTTCGTCTTTACGGGCAAAACGTTCCGGTCAGTCCTCATTTGTTATTTGAGACTGCCGAGACAAGGTTCGGCATAGAGTTGTGCGAAGACGTGTGGGCGCCTGTCCCGCCTAGTTCGGCATTGGCTCTTAAAGGAGCCGATATCATTTTCAATCTTTCTGCCGATACCGAAAATATCAGCAAACATCAGTATCTTCGTTCGTTGCTTGCTCAGCAATCTGCACGTTGTTTGGCTGGATATGTGTTCGCTTCGTGTGGTTTTGGCGAGTCTACTACCGATGTTGTGTTTGCGGGTAATGCGCTGATATACGAAAACGGTACGTTGTTGGCAGCTTCCGACCGTTTTTCTTTTGACAGGCAACTGGTGGTAAGTGAAATCGATGTAGAACGTTTGCAGGGCGAACGTTTGGTGAATACAACTTTTGCCGCCAACATAAGTCAGTATCAAGGAGAGCCGATAAAGATTATACAGACCGAAAGGGTATTGGAGAAAGATTTTACACTTACTCGGCGGATAGACCCACATCCGTTTGTCCCGGCAGGGGGGCAGATGCTTGCCAGCAGATGTGAGGAGATTTTTTCCATTCAGGTAGCAGCGCTGGCAAAGCGGTTGGTACACACAGGATGCAAGACGGTAGTGGTAGGTATTTCGGGAGGACTTGATTCTACGTTGGCGTTGTTGGTATGTGTCAAGACATTCGACAAGTTGGAGATGTCGCGCAAGGGCATTGTCGGCATTACGATGCCAGGATTCGGCACCACAGGACGTACTCATCGCAATGCTGTTGCGCTGATGGAGTCGTTGGGGGTTACCTCACGTGAAATCAGCATTCGTGATGCCTGCCTTCAGCATTTTAAAGATATCGGACATAATCCTGATGTGCATGACGTGACCTATGAAAACGTGCAGGCACGTGAGCGGACACAGATTCTGATGGACTATGCCAACAAGGTAGGGGGATTGGTAATTGGTACGGGCGACCTTTCCGAACTTGCTTTGGGCTGGTGTACTTACAATGCCGACCATATGTCGATGTATGGAATCAATGCCGGTATTCCAAAGACTTTGGTACGTTATCTGGTTACGTGGGTAGCAGAAACGGTAGATGCCGGTTCACGTGCTACGCTGCTCGATATCATTGATACCCCTATCAGTCCTGAACTGATACCAGCTGATGAGGATGGCAATATCCGGCAGAAGACCGAGGACTTGGTAGGTCCTTATGAACTTCATGACTTTTTCCTTTATCATTTTTTGCGTTTCGGTTTCCGTCCCGCCAAAATTTATTATCTGGCAAAAGTAGCTTTCCGTGGTACTTACGATGATGATACTCTTAAGAAATGGTTGTCGAACTTCTTCCGTCGCTTCTTCAGTCAGCAGTTTAAGCGTTCTTGTCTGCCCGATGGTCCGAAGGTGGGTTCCGTATCGCTAAGTCCGCGTGGTGACTGGCGTATGCCGAGCGATGCCAGTGCAACGCTGTGGCTTCGCGAATGTGAAGAGGTGAGTTGAGATGCGTGGAAAGTGTTTGGATAGAAATGGCAGATAATTTTTTGCGGCTATCCGTGATGGCATTCCGAAAGCACATTATTCAAGTTAGACTCCGGGTGGGTGAATAGCGTTTCTGCTGTTATCCCACCCGGATTTTTTATATCGTTTTCTGTTTGAATAGCTTGAACTGGCGGTAGAGCATAATGGCGGCGATGATGCTGGCTGCAAGGTCGGAGATGGGCATGCTGAACCAGATGCCGTCTGCACCCCAGAAGAGCGGGAGAATCAGCAGGAGCGGGATAAGTATCATCACCTGCCGGCTCAGCGAAAGGATGATGGCTTTTTTTGCCATGCCGATGCTTTGGAAGAAGTTTGACGTGACCATCTGGAATCCGATGATGGGGAAGAACATTACCGTGATGCGCAACCCGCGTGCCGAAAGGTCTATCAGGGTCTGGTCGGTGGTAAAGGCTTTTGCCACGAGTTCGGGTATCAGTTCGCCCACCAGGAAACCGGTTGTCGTTACGATAGTGGCGGCTATCACGGTGATTTTCATTACCTGGTTCACGCGTCCGTATTGGCGTGCGCCGTAGTTGTATCCGGCTATGGGCTGCATGCCTTGGTTCAGCCCCATGACAATCATGACGAAGAGGAAGCTGATGCGGTTCACGATACCGAACGCTCCGATGGCAAGGTCTCCGTCGTACAGCTTTAATCCCTTATTGATTAAGATGACAATCATGCAGGCGGCTATGTTCATGAAGAACGGAGCCAGCCCGATGCCGATGATGTTCTGCACCAAATGGCTTTGCAGGCGGTAAATGCCTTTCTTCAGGCGGAGCAGTTCGTTTTTCCGGCAGAAAAGCTTGATTTGCCATGTCAGGGCGATGATTTGCGCCAGTACAGTAGCCAACGCCACTCCCTGGATGCCCCAATGGAACACGAAGATGAATATCGGAGCAAGGATGGTGTTGATTACGACGGTCATGATTGTGGCGAACATCGCCTTTTGCGGATAACCCGCCGCGCGGAGCACCGAGTTCAGCCCCAGGTACATGTGTGTCACCACATTGCCCAAGAGGATGACAATCATGTAATCGCGTGCGTAAGGGATGGTCGCTTCGCTCGCTCCGAAGAAATATAGAATCGGTTCGAGAAACAAGAGGGAAAGAATCGTGAATCCGATGCCGATAAGGACATTCAGCGATACGACATTGCCCAAGATATGCTGGGCGGTAGTATAATCTTTTTGCCCTAACTTCACCGAAACCAGCGTAGAAGCACCTACACCAACCAGCGAGCCGAATGCGGCGGCAAGGTTCATCAGGGGGAATGTGATGGCAAGTCCGGAGATGGCCATAGCGCCTACACCGTGCCCGATGAAGATGCTGTCTATCATGTTGTAAAGTGAAGAAGCCGTCATGGCGATGATGGCAGGGACGGCATATTGCGTCAATAGTTTGCCGATAGGTTGTGTGCCTAATTCGGAAGCGGTTCCTTTTTGTGACATAAAACTCTTTTTACCATTAAATCCGGGTGCAAAGGTAATCAAAATTAATGAAGAACGAAGAATGAAGAATGAAGAATTCCATGCGGGCGAAGCGATTCTTCATTCTTCATTCTTCGTTCTTCATTTATTAATTGTATCTTTGCTCCCAAGAATTTTGGACTTTTATGGAACATACTCCTCTATCTTTATACGAATTGAATGCCTTGGTGCGCCAAAGTGTCCGCTTGTCCATGCCCGATGCGTATTGGGTGCAGGCGGAGCTGAGTGATGTGCGGACCAACTATTCGGGGCATTGCTATCTGGAATTTGTACAGAAAGACCCGAAGAGCAATGCCTTGCTTGCCAAGGCGCGGGGCATTGTCTGGAGCAATGTATTCCGTGAGCTGAAGCCTTATTTCGAGCGGGAAACCGGACAGGCATTCGTGGCAGGGCTGAAAGTGCTGGTAAGAGTAACGGTGGATTTTCATGAGCTTTACGGCTATTCGCTTACCGTTATCGACATCGATCCTACGTATACGCTGGGGGATATGGCAAAGCGGAGAAGAGAAATCTTGCAACGCTTGGAAGAAGAAGGCGTGCTTACATTAAATAAGGAGTTGGAATTGCCCGAACTTACCCAACGCATTGCCGTGATATCTTCGCCCACGGCGGCGGGGTATGGAGATTTTTGCGACCAGTTGGAGCGCAATGCTTTCGGGTTTGTGTTTTATACCAAATTGTTTCCGGCGGTGATGCAAGGCGAGCAGGTCGAGGATTCCATTATCCGTGCCTTAAACCGGGTTTATGCCGAGCTGGAACATTGGGATGTAGTGGTGATTATCCGTGGAGGTGGAGCGACATCAGATTTGTCAGGGTTCGATACGTATGAACTGGCAACGAATTGTGCTCAGTTTCCTTTGCCAATCATTACCGGTATCGGCCATGAGCGCGATGATACGGTGATTGACATGGTGGCGCATACGCGGGTAAAGACTCCTACGGCTGCTGCCGAGTTCTTAATCAATCATTTGCGTGAGACTGCTGGTAGGCTGGATGAATATGTGTCGTTCTTTTATCAGGAAGTGCCTGCTTGGTTAGAACGGCAGAAAGAACGTTTAGAACATTGGGTGGCACGTATTCCGGCACGTGTACAAATGCGTTTGCAGGATGAAGGATTCCGTCAGGAACGTTTGTTGAAGCGTATGCATTTGGCTTGGCAGACCCGTTTGATTAAGGAAGATTATCGTTTGCAATTAGACCGACGGTTGGGCGTGGTGCTCTGTTCACGTCTGCAACGGGAAACCCAGCATCTGCTGTTGATTGAGCAACAAGTCAAATCGGCATCTCCCGACCTGCTGTTGCAGAAAGGATATAGCATTACATTGAAAGACGGTAAGGCGGTGACAGACCCAGCTTTGCTCTCGCCGGGTGACAAGATAGTGACGCGAGTAGCAAAAGGAGAGTTTAAAAGTAAGGTATTATAGGTAAGTTTTCATTATATATTATGGCAACCAAAAAAGAAACATATTCTGAAGCGATGAAACGGCTGGAAGCAATCGTGGCGCAGATTGAAAGCAATGAACTGGACATCGATGAGCTGGCAGGCCGCTTACAGGAAGCTCAGCGTCTGATTAAATATTGTAGAGAAAAACTCTATAAGGCGGATGCGGAAATCAAAAAGATGCTTGATGAAGGAAGCAAAGAAGAAAAAAGTGCGGATTAAATTGGATTTTGTAAATATAACTCTTACATTTGTTGCATTGTTTATAACGAAATGTAACATTTAAAACATATTATTCGCATGAAAGAAATCGATTGGGCTAATCTGCCGTTCGGGTATATGAAGACAGATTACAACGTACGTTGCTATTATCGCGACGGGAAATGGGGAGAATTGGAATTGTGCTCGGAGGAGACATTGAATATCCACATGGCGGCTACTTGCCTTCATTACGGGCAAGAAGCGTTCGAAGGGTTGAAAGCGTTCCGCGGCAAAGACGGCAAGGTCCGTGTATTCCGTCCGCAAGCCAATGCAGAACGTTTACAAAGCACATGCCGGGGTATTTTGATGCCCGAACTTCCGACGGAGTTGTTCTGCGAAGCTGTACGCAAAGTGGTGAAAGCCAACGAACGTTTCATTCCGCCTTACGAAAGCGGTGCGGCTCTTTATATCCGTCCGTTGCTTATCGGGACGGGGGCACAGGTAGGCGTACATCCGGCAAGTGAATATTTGTTTGTGATATTCGTCACTCCGGTAGGCCCGTATTTTAAAGGAGGCTTTGCTACGAACTCGTATGTGATTATCCGTGAGTTCGACCGCGCTGCTCCGCTCGGTACAGGTACATACAAGGTGGGTGGAAACTATGCAGCCAGCCTGCGTGCCAACAAGATGGCGCATGATGCGGGTTATGCGTGCGAGTTTTATCTCGATGCAAAAGAAAAGAAATACATCGACGAGTGCGGTGCAGCCAACTTCTTCGGCATCAAGGATAATACGTATGTTACTCCGCTTTCTACTTCTATCCTGCCGTCCATTACCAACAAGAGCTTGATGCAGCTGGCAGAGGACATGGGCTTGAAGGTAGAACGCCGTCCTATCCCCGAAGAGGAACTGGAAACGTTCGAAGAAGCCGGCGCGTGCGGTACGGCTGCGGTCATCAGCCCGATAGAACGTATCGATGATTTGGAGAACCACAAGTCGTATGTCATTTCGAAAGACGGCAAGCCGGGCCCCATCAGCGAAAAGCTCTACCACAAGCTGCGTGCCATCCAGTATGGTGACGAACCCGACCCGTACGGATGGGTGATGATGGTGGACTGATGCTTCGGTAACGTAAAAAAAAGAGAGTATGCAGATATGCATATCCTCTTTTTTTGAATATCAATTAAATGAATCTCTGCAATCAGCCAATTCGGTTGGGTTGCAAACGCAGTATATATTCAACCGCCGATGCAGTATATATTCAACCGCTGATGCAGTATATATTCATTTTTCAGGAGTATATATTGGCTGTTTGCGTGCATTCATTTGTTTTTTACTTTATTTTCGGTAGCATTTCAGGCGTAGGCCGTTCGTAATTGCTGATGGGAAGTTTTACCTTCATCAATTTCTTCAATTTATGTACAGGACGCTCTATATCTTTCGGAAAAGACATTTTTGAAAACTGCTGGAAGTAGAGCAGGCAAGCATCTTTCCACCACACTGCATCATTGGTTTGAATTTGAAGCCGTTCGTTTACGGCATTCCAACGTTCTGTATCCACATAAGGTTTTACTTCCTCCCAAGTCTGGCAGAAGTTCCGTGTCTTGTCTACACCATGTTGGTAATGGCGGCATAATTCTTCCCATAAAGTAGTTCCGTTATTCATGGTATGTGTCCACGGTGCATGGTGAAACCAAAGCAGGAACTCTTCGGGACAGGTATCGATGGAGTCGAACATACGCGCCAGTGAGTCGGGGTATTGTGCCACGGCATTGCTTCCGGTATGGCTACGGTCAAATCCAAGTCCTTTACGGTCGGCCTGGTGGTAATAAGAGGGAAGCCAGTCGGGGCGTGCTCCGGGAATGGTGCACCAAGGTTCAGGTCCATAGTGGTGTCCCCAGGCAAAGATATGGTGTAGTCCGAGGGGCATCATATAGTCTACTACGGCTTCACGGCTCTGCATCATCATATCCTCTACGGGATGTATAAATTGAGGGTTGGCTGTAAATGTCTGTGCCAGCCATTCATCGGCAATACTTTCCGAAGAAAGTTCCGGATTCCATGCCAGGCGTCCGAAGGCATACCAGTTGGCTTGTGCAAAATCGTGTCCGCACCAATTACTTTCGTCTCCGATATTCGATACGCCCGCAATGGCACGTATGCTTTCCGGTTTTACATATTGGAAAAATTCTTTCCACATCGGTGCCAGGTAAGCCAGGTGGTTGGAGTGTCCCAGGTATTCTTGTGTTACTTGAAACTCCACCATTAATGGGGTATGTTTCATCGCTCCGAAGAGTGGGCTGTAAGGTTCACGCGGCTGGAAGTCAATCGGACCGTTCTTTACCTGTACAATGACATTGTCGAGGAATTTTCCATCAAGGGGCTGAAATTCCAGATAGGCTTGTTTGGCACGGTCGTTATCAGAAGGACTGTACACAAAGGCACGCCACATTACAATGCCTCCATAAGGTTTTAAGGCTTCTGCCAACATATTGGCGCCTTCGGCATGAGTGCGGTGATAATCGCATGGTCCGGGTTGGCCTTCAGAATTGGCTTTTACCAGAAAACCTCCGAAATCGGGTATCAGACTGTATATTTCGTGTACTTTCTGCTTCCACCAGTTTGCTACTTGGGGATCCAACGGGTCGGCAGTAGCCAATTTGCCTATAATCATCGGCGAAGCAAAATTTACCGATAAGTATACTTTTAAGTTGTAAGGACGGAAAATATCAGCCAGTGCCTTTACTTTCTTCAGATAAGGCGTGTCCAGCATTTCGGGTGAGGCGTTGACATTATTCAACACTGTAGCATTGATACCGATGGAGGCGTTGGCACGGGCATATGCTTCGTAACGGGGAGAAAGTGTCGCTGGCAGTTTGTCCCATTTCCAAAGTGAATGTCCGGCATATCCACGTTCGATGGTACCGTCCAGATTATCCCAATGGTTGAGGATTCGTATGGGATACGCCGGACGTTCTTCGATATGGAGTGACTGAGTGTCTTGCTGGGTTGCTTGAAGTCGTAAGAGGTGATAGGTGGCATAAAGCAGACCTTTTTCGGAGATGGACCCAAGTGTGATACCGTTTTTCCCCGACCGGATGGTATAACCTTCGGGTCCTAAAGCGGTGTGGGTAGCATCATTGAACAGCTCAAGTGATACAGGAGTGCCTTTCCATGTCCGTTTCAGTTCAGAGCAAGCTATATCCAGTGTATGAGAATGCAGTGAACATTCTACCTTAGCATTTGCTGTAGTGTCCTGCCGTAGCCAGAGGCGGCTGCCGTTTTCTGCGGACAGCCGTTCTCCAGCAAGCAGCAAGCATATGCTGAGAAGCAACATTCGTATCATTCTCCTCCTCCGTCAATAGTGATGATTTTTCCTTCTGCGTCGTATTCCAGTTCTACTACTTTCAGACTACGCAACCATGTTTTTCCTCCAGAGGGTACACAATCGTGGTGGAAGAGGTACCATTTGCCTTTGTATTCTACAATGGCGTGATGTGTGGTCCATCCCACTACCGGTGTGAGGATAACTCCTTGATAGGTGAACGGTCCGTATGGATTGTCTCCGATAGCATAACACAAGAAGTGGGTATCGCCCGTAGAATATGACAAATAGTATTTCCCGTTGTATTTGTGCATCCACGATGCTTCGAAGAAACGGTGCGGGTCATTGGCTTTCAGTGGGTTTCCTTCCTGGTCGATAATGAGGACGGGGCGAGGGTCTTCGGCAAACTGCATCATGTCGTCACGGAGTTTTACCACACGTCCGGGCAGAGCTGGTTCGTTGCCTTCGGGCAGGATGGCGCTTTCCAGTGCCTTATTATCCCGGTAGCGTTGCAATTGTCCGCCCCAGATACCTCCAAAATAAATGTAATGGCTTCCGTCTTCATCGCAGAATACGGCGGGGTCGATGCTATAACTTCCCCACATCGGATTGGCTTCGGGAATAAACGGACCTTCGGGCTTGTTGCTTATGGCTACTCCCAGACGGAAAATGTCATTACGGTCTTTCATCGGGAAATACATGTAATATTTGCCGTTTTTGAAAGCCACGTCGCAATCCCACAACTGGCGTCCTGCCCAAGGGATATCTTCCACTTTCAATACAACTCCGTGGTCGGTGATTTCACCGTGCATTACATCATCGGTAGAGAATACGTGGTAATCTTTCATATTAAAATGGTCGCCATTGTCGTTTTCGGGAACTCCACTTTCCCAGTCGTGCGAGGGATAAATGTATAATCTGCCGTTAAAGACATGTACAGACGGGTCTGCCATATAATCATTCGGTACGAGGTATCTTGCTTCTTTTTTCATGGTTATGAGTTTTTTATGTTTATAAGTTTTTTAAGTTTTTCTTCTGTGTTATTGGGGTGTGTTTGTTTCCTTTTCTTTTATCATTTCCGTGATGAACGGCTTGGGCTGGTAGTTGCGGTCGAAGAGCAGCGGATAGTCTTTACGTCCTCGGATAGGGAAACCGTTTTTCCAGGAATCTCCGTCGGTTACTCCCCATGCTGTCACACGGTCTACGATATCGGCATGTTTTTCAAACAGTTCAAAGAATTGTTTCATGCGGGCGTTCCATGCCTGCGATACAGAATCGGGTAATGCATCCGGATACGGATTCAGCGCTTTCTTGAAGGCGATTGTATCCGATATATTGGCTGTACGTGATACGGTAGGCAAGGCACTCATATCCCATTCGGTAATCATTACTTTCACACCTTCTGCTGCAAAAGCAAGCATACTTTTTTCGAATTCTTCAATTTTCGGATAGTCCATACCCATGTGTCCTTGCATACCGACAGCATCGATGCGCAAACCTTTTTCTTTCAGGCTGCGGATGAGTTTTACAACTCCTTCGCGGCGTCCGGGGTTATCCATTCCGTAATCGTTATAATATAGTTCGATGGTGGAGTCTGCCTCGTGTGCGTATTGGAATGCCAAAGGAATGAATTCTTCACCCAAGATTTCATAAAATTTGCTCTTGCGGTACGAGCCGTCCTCAATAATGGCTTCATTTACCACGTCCCATCCTTTCAGCTTTCCTTTGAAATGATTTACTATGGTATAGATATGGTCTTTCATGCGTTGTTTCAAAACTTCGGGGCTTACGTTCTTTCCGTTTTTGTCCACACAGAACCATTCAGGACATTGCGAGTGCCAAATCAGTACGTGGCCGGTCATGGTCAGGCCATTCTCCTCACCGAACTTTACGAAATCATCCGCAGCCTTGAAGTCGTACACGTCTTCTGACGGATGGAGTTCTTCCATTTTCATGCAGTTTTCAGCAACAATGGCATTGAAATGGTGTTTCACAATATTGGTAGCATTCGTGTCTTTTCCAGCTACTTGACGGACATTTACTGCCGTTCCGATAAGGAACTGGTCGCCTACGGCATCTTTCAGTGTAAGCTCTTGTGGAACAGTGTTTTTAGATCCGCTACATGCTGCAACGAACGTTGCTGCCAGAATAGCAGATGCAATGTGTTTTACTTTCATGGATTTTGTTTTTTTAAGTTATTTGTTTATTCAGTTAACTGAGAAGCTGTTTTGAATTTCTCCAAAAAGTTTTTCTTGGCTTGATGTATCTGTTTTCGTGTGTGCTTTGGGCGATTTTTTGGTTCTTTTCGCTCCTGTTCTTCGTCAGAT
>NZ_NFJA01000102.1:0-12316 GCF_002159615.1 Bacteroides sp. An279 | reverse complement strand
ATCTGACGAAGAACAGGAGCGGAAAGGACCAAAAAATCGCCCAAAGCACGCACGAAAACGGATACATCAAGCCAAGAAAAACTTTTTGGAGAAATTCAAAACAGCTTCTTAATCTGCGTAATCTGTGGTGAAAAAATTAATTTCTCTCTTTCGCTACGATGAGATTCAGCCGCCGGTAAACATACGAGAAGGCAGGAATCAGGAAGAGGCAGGCGAAGAGCCATGCGGTAGGGTCGCCGAAACATACACCTAAGAATCCGAATGCCGGAACTACGATGAGGCTGACCAACACACGGGCTATCATTTCGGATACCCCCGAAAACATGGCGAGTTTGGTATAGCCGGCTCCCTGAATGCTGTAGCGAAGAACACTCAGCAATCCGAGCAAGGGGAAGAAAGAAACGTTGATATGGACAAAGAGAGCCGTATCTTTAATGATTTCCGTTTCGCTCGGGTCGACAAACAGAAGGGCTATCTTATCTGCCCAACCCCAGATGATGATGTTTACTGCTATAATGTAAATCATCATCATGCCTACTGCCGACTTGATTCCTTGCCAGATACGGTCGGGTTTGCCTGCTCCGTAGTTTTGTCCGCTATAGGTAGCCATCGCCATGCCTAAACTGTCGAGGGCGCACATAAATACCATTTTAATACGCATCGCAGCCGTAAATGCCGCAACGCACGCCGTGCCTAATGCATTGTTGGCACTTTGCAGCATGATACTGCCAATGGCGGTAATGGAGAATTGAAGTCCCATCGGTACACCGATAGACAAAAGTTGCTTGGCAAGTTCGGGACGGAATCGGCGGTCGGAAGCTGTGGTGCGCAATATCTCGAACTTACGGTTCATATAAAGGTAGCATAAGAGTGCGGATACGCCTTGAGATACTACCGTAGCTATTGAAGCTCCTGCCACTCCCCAGCCCAATACCAAAATGCAGAACAGGTCGAGGAATATGTTTAATACGGTAGAAAGAAGCAGGAACCAGAAAGGGGTCTTGCTGTCTCCCAAAGCCCGGATAACACTCGAAAGCAGGTTGTAGAAGAATGTGCACGGAATACCGATGAATGTGATGAGCAGGTATTGATAAGCTCCTTCGAAGATATTTTCAGGAGTTTGCATGCTTCGTAGGATGAAGGCGCAAAGCAAACTGGTAATGACGGTTATCGCCACCGACATGACTCCGGCTATTTTCAGGCTTACAGATACGTAACGGCGCATCGTGACATAATCTCTTGCACCGAACTTCTGTGCCACGGGGATAGCGAATCCTCCGCAGCATCCGTTGCAGAACCCCAGTATCAGGAATACCACCGAAGTGCTGGCTCCTACCGATGCCAAAGCATTGATGCCTAAGAATTTGCCCACGATGGCGGCATCTACCAGCGAGTAGGTTTGCTGAAGCAGGTTGCCCAGCAGAAGGGGCAGGGTGAAGTTGAATATCAACGGCAGGGAACGCCCCGAAGTCATCTCTTTTGATTGTGCCATACAAGATTGTACTAATTACCGGGGTGCAAAGTTAGCCGAAAGCCGGAAACATTGTTCTTTTCCGATGGGAAGAATCGGCTGTTTAGCCCTGAAATCTTGCGATAAATCAAGAATGCAGGAGCAGGAGACTTGGAAATGGGTGAAGAAAAACGTACCTTTGTGAAAACCGTTGAGAGAAGACTGAAAGAGTGTATGAAGTATTTATTCTTTATTATACGTATATTATTCGCATGTGTGGGGCTGATGGCAGGAAAGGCTTTTGCCGAAAGCCCTTTTGTGGTGTTTTCGCCTGTTGATGCTACTCAAGGTTTGTCGGGCAATCAGGTGCGGAACATTACCCAGCTGCAGGATGGACGTATGATGATTACTACGGCGGGGCAATTTAACCTGTACGACGGGACGGGCTTCGATTATTTGCACTACGATGCCCGTCATATCTGCCGCCTTTCGGATTATGCCGGTTTTCATCATTCGTATACCGATGCAGCAGGACGGGTATGGATGAAAAACCAGCAGGTTTTGATGGTGGTAGACGGCAGGACTGGACAGATGTTGGAGCATCCTGACAGTTTGTTTGGAAAATGGGGAATACGGGAGCCGTTGAAAGATTTTTTTATGGATACGGGAAAAAACTTCTGGCTGCTTACTGAGTCCGATTGTCTGATGCGTGTCGCAGGGCAAGCATTGCAGGCGGAACCGTTTTTGTTGCACGTGTCTGCTTTGACGGGCGGACAAAAAGATGTGCTTTATGATTTAGAAGTAGTGGACGACCACCTTTATCTGTTTTACCGTTCGGGAATTCTGTTGTGTTATGACTTGCATACGCGAGATGAAGTATGTCGTCGGTCGTTGGGAGAGGTCTTGTCAGAAGGCTGGTATGGAAACACTTCGTATATGCTGGCATCTGCGGGAGGACTGTACCAGCTGTGCAACGGCGTGCATGGAGGAGCATTGCTTTATTACGATTGCCGTCGCCAGATGTGGACTGAAGTGCTTCGTGCCGATTATTGGCTGAACTATATTGCCTTGGATTGTGAAGGTAATATTTGGTTGAGTTGTCGGGAAGGATTATGGTTTATTGGAGCTGATTTACAGGAGAAACATTACATACCTGTCTTGAAACTGGTCGACGGAAGAAGGATTGAGACCGAAGTCAGTACGGTTTACAACGATGCCCAAGGCGGGTTGTGGGTAGGTACTCTGAACCGGGGGGTATTGTATTATCACCCGGCACGTTTCCGTTTCCGGAACGTGGGACGTACGTTGTTTCCTGTTCCCGGTGATGAGGCCTTGCAGGTGACAGGTTTTCATGAAACGGATAATCGGCAGATATTGGTAGAGACCACCGAAGGAATGTTCCGGTATGATCCTGCAGATGCTGTATCTCCTTTAAAGAAGATGGATATTCCTATCCTGAAAAAAGAATTGGGAAGTCTGGTGCAAGGTGGTCCGGCGATTTTACAGGAGATGCCATTAGGTAAGGATTCGTTGGTGGGGATTACGATAGAGGGTCTGTTTGTACGTAACCGTCAAGGGCGTGTGTTATCTTATATTCCATCTTTACATCCTTGTAACGCACTTTGTGTAGATGGCAGAGGGGATGTATGGATTGGACAGGAAGACGGACTGGTGCTTTGGAATCCTTCAACAGGCAGGAGGCGTACGTTTTATACGACCGATGGTTTGGTAAATAATGCAGTACAGTCTATTATCGAGACTTCCGATTCCACATTATGGGTTTCCACAGCTAACGGTCTGTCTTGTCTGACTGTACGTCCGGCAGATGACGGGACTTGGCGTTATGTATTTGTTAACTTTAATCAAGACGATGGGATTATCGGAAACGAGTTTTGTCCGCGTTCGGTTTTCCGGACTTCCGATGGTACGCTGTATTGGGGTGGCATTAATGGATTCAATGTGATGGGTGCCTCTCATTCTGTGGCCGCACCTTCTCCGTTTGTGCCTGTGTTTGTAGGGTTCAGTTTGTTCGGGCAAAAGCACCCTTTGCCTTCTTCAGGGGAAGTGGCTTTGGCTTATGACCAGAATTTTTTCTCACTGGAGTTTTCAGCACTGAACTATGTCAATCCTACACAGACGCATTACCGTTATATTTTGGTGGGGATAGATGCCGAAGAGCAGGAAATGCGTTCATCAGACGGCCGTGGTTATGTCACTTATACAGACTTGCCTCCGGGCAGTTATCGGTTTAAGGTACAGGCAACACGGGGAGGCGAACCATGGACAGGACGTTATGCCGAATTTGGTGTAATAATAAGACCTCCTTTTTGGCGTACGCCTTATGCTTACGGATTGTATGTTTGTTTGGGAGTAGGTTTGACATGGTTACTGGCTGTAAGTTATGCACGGCGTAAGCGTCGTAGCCTGGTGCGTGAACAGAAAGAAAAACTGGATGAGATGAAAGGAGTGTTTTTGAAGAATATCCATAGCGAACTGCAAGAACCCGTAGACAGGATACTTTCTCCCCTGGACAGTGTGCTTGTATCGTTGGGTGAAGGAGAGGTCCGCCAACAGCTTCAGGGAGTGAGGCAGGAAGCAGAGGAAATGAAAAAACTGATAGACCAGTTGGCAGAGGGGGTATTGCTTCCTTTGCCAGCCGATGAAAAATCGATAGATCTGGAATCCTTGTTGATGGATATGCGGCATTTGCTGGTCTTGCAGGAAGAACGCAAGCTTCATCCGAGGGCTGTCCAGTCGCAAAAGGAAGCAGGTCCTTTGCTTACTGCGGCAGATGAAGCTTTTGTGCGTAAGGCTTTGCAATGTGTAGAGTCCAATCTGGATAATCCGGGTTATTCAGTGGAAGCTTGGAGCCGCGATATGGGGATGGACCGTACAGGGCTTTATCGTAAATTGACTTCCTTGGCGGGAAAGACACCTACCGGCTTTATCCGATCGGTACGCTTAAAGCAGGCGGCGTGCTTGCTTGACAAGGGCTATACAGTGGCTGAAGTGGCGGATATGGTAGGGTTCAGTACGTCAAGTTATCTGAGCAAGTGTTTTCAGGAAGAGTTCGGCGTTCGTCCTTCACAATATGCTCAACGGAAAGAAAAACATTGAAAAACAGCCCGATTTCAACATTTGTATAGTTTCTTGCAACGTGTGTGCATCTTCGTAACAGTCGAAATCCGTTACCTTTGTAAACCAATTGACAAACATCTAATATCTAAAATGTAATTATGAAAACATTCCGATTTGTAGGGTTAGCCCTGTTGCTGTGCAGTTCAGGGTTATCTGTGGCTCAAGAGGTGAGCCGGACGGCACATGGCGTAAAGCTGGAGGTGCCGGGTGAGAAGTTTAGCTGTGAGGTGCAGTTTTATACTCCCTCCATTGTGCGTGTGGTGAAATATCCGCAGGCAACAATGCCGGAGGAGAAGAGTCTTGCAGTGGTTCTTTCTCCCACCGAAGATATAAAGTTTAAGGTAAACGAGACGGATGATGCCGTAATATTGAAAAGTGCCGCCGTCACGGTCACGCTTGATAAGCAGGAAGGCACCTTGAGCTTTGCCGATTTGCAAGGTAATGCCTTGTTGACAGAGCAGGGAGAACCTTCTTTCAAACCTTATCAGGAGGGAGCCGATAAGGGATACTACCGTGTCTGTCAGGCATTCCGGCTGGATAAAGACGAGGCAATCTATGGGTTGGGACAGCTTCAGACGGGCAAAATGAGCCAGCGTAACCAGCAGAAATATCTTATTCAAAGCAATCTGGAAGACTCCAGTCCTTTCTTCCAGTCGGTTAAAGGTTATGGACTGTATTGGGATAATTATTCTCCTGTTACTTTTACCGACAATGCCGATGGAACTTCTTTCGATTTCGAGGTAGGAACGTGCGTTGATTATTATTTTATGTATGGCGGAAATGCGGATGGAGTGATTGCCGACATGCGTGAGCTCACCGGCCAGGTTCCGATGTTTCCTTTATGGACTTACGGTTTCTGGCAAAGCAAGGAACGTTATAAAAGCCAGGATGAGGTAGTAGGAGTTGTGGGCAAGTATCGTGAACTGGGTGTACCCTTGGACGGTATCATTCAGGACTGGCAGTATTGGGGACATAATTATTTGTGGAATGCCATGGACTTTACCAACCCGCTTTTCCCCGACCCGCAGAAAATGCTTGACGATGTGCACGGCATGAACGCTCATATGGCCATTTCTATCTGGTCTTCGTTCGGTCCTGCTACGAAGCCTTATCGGGAGCTGGCTTCCAAAGATTTGCTTTATGATTTCAAGACTTGGCCTGCATCAGGTACCGAAGGTTGGCCGCCCGATCCTGAATATCCGTCGGGAGTAAAGGTATATGATGCTTATTCGCCTGAAGCTCGTGACATTTATTGGAAATATTTGAACGATGGTATTTTCAAGTATGGCATGGATGCTTGGTGGATGGACTCTACCGATCCGGACCATCTGGACTTTAAGCCGGGCGACCTTGACCAGAAGACCTATCTGGGTACTTTCCGTAAAGTGCGCAACGCCTATCCATTAATGTGCGTGGGAGGTGTCTACGATCATCAGCGTGCCACAACCTCAGATAAGCGCGTGTTTATACTTACACGTTCTGGATTTGTAGGCCAGCAACGCTACGGCGCCAATGTATGGTCGGGCGATGTGGGTTCTTCTTGGGAAAACTTGCGTAAACAGGTGCCGGCAGGACTGAACTTCTCGCTTTGCGGTATGCCACACTGGAACAATGATATCGGTGGCTTCTTTGCCGGACAATATAATAAGAGCTGGAATGACGGGACGGCTCCCAAGAATCCGCTTTATCAGGAACTTTTTGTGCGCTGGATGCAGTTCGGTACCTTTACACCGATGATGCGTTCGCACGGTGCAGATACACCTCGTGAAATTTATCAGTTCGGGAAAAAAGGTGAACTGGTGTATGATGCCATCGAGAAAATGATTCGTTTGCGTTATACGTTGTTGCCTTATATTTATTCTACTTCTTGGGAGGTCAGCCATCGTCAGTCTACGTTCATGCGTGCGCTTGTAATGGATTTTCCTGCAGACAAACAGGTGTGGGACATGAATGATGAATATATGTTCGGCAAGGCATTCCTCGTGGCACCGGTACTCGAAGCACAGTATACTCCCGAAACGGTGTTGAAAGTCGATGAACAAAGTGGATGGAACCGTGACAATGCTGGAAAGGCTGGAGATGAAACGGGTACCTTCGACTTTACTCAGAAGAAATCAGCTCCTGTCTATCTGCCCGAAGGTACGGTATGGTATGATTTCTGGACTAACGAAAAACTGGACGGAGGACAAGAGTTTGCACGTGAGACTACTCTCGACCTCATTCCGCTTTATATCAAGGCAGGTAGCATTGTGCCGCTGGGACCTGATGTACAATATGCTACAGAAAAACCGTGGGATGTATTGACGCTTTGTGTCTATCCCGGTGCCGATGGAGATTTCACGCTTTATGAAGACGAGTTTGACAATTACAATTACGAAAAAGGTGCTTATACCGAAATCCCGATGACATGGGATGAGGCTTCCCGTCGTCTGACTATCGGTGCACGTAAAGGGTCATACCCAGGTATGCTGGAAAGCCGTAAGTTTATCGTGCGTACTCCCGATGGCAAGGAAAAGACAGTAAACTATACTGGCAAGAAACTGACGGTAAAATTGTAAGTCAATGCTGCTTAGGTAACTGAAAAGCAAATTGTAAATTTTCTATTCGGAAATCTGTATGCGATTGCAATGCGTTATTGGGTTTAAGAGCGGCAGCCAGTCTGCAGAGATACATGTTTCCGGCTTATAATGTAATAGGGCAGGTCTTTTCCTGCCCCTATTACATTTACAAGGATTTATTGGTGGATAATTTTTTACTGGATTCCGTTCTCACGCAGTTTCAGTTGCCATTCCCATGCCGAGCGCAGTGTGTCTTCCAGTGAAGTTTCTGCCTTCCAGCCTAGTTCGTTGTTGGCGTATGTCGGGTCTGCCCATACTTGTTCGATATCTCCTGCGCGCCGTTTGCCTATCTGGTAGTTCAGTTTTACACCTGTCGAAGCTTCAAAAGCGTGAATCAATTCCAATACAGAAACGCCTTTTCCAGTACCGATGTTGAATACCTCTACTGTGTCTTTCTGCTTGCCGTCCAGAATACGGTGCATTGCTGTGACATGTGCTTTTGCCAGGTCTACTACGTAGATGTAATCGCGGATGCACGAGCCATCCGGTGTGTTATAGTCATCACCGAATACAGTAAGTTTTTCGCGGATGCCGATAGCTGTTTGGGTCAGGTAAGGGATGAGGTTTTGCGGTACACCATTGGGCAGTTCGCCGATAAGTGCTGTCGGATGAGCTCCAATCGGGTTGAAGTAGCGTAGCAGGATGGCGTGTATGGGTGAGCCTGAAGCGATGGTGTCTCGGATGATTTCTTCATTGATTTGCTTGGTATTTCCGTAGGGGGATTCAGCTTTCTTGATAGGAGCCTCTTCGGTAACGGGTAAATGGTCCGGTTGGCCGTATACAGTGCATGATGAAGAGAAAATGATGCCTTCTACGCCATGGCGTGGCATTAGTTCCAACAGGTTGATAAGCGAGACGATATTGTTGCGGTAGTATAGCAGAGGTTTCTGTACAGACTCGCCTACGGCTTTGCTGGCAGCGAAGTGAATAATTCCTTTTATGCCTGGATATTTCGTGAATACGTTTTCCAGTGCGGCATAGTCCAGACAGTCTACGTGTTCGAAAGCGGGGCGGATGCCAGTTATTTTTTCAATGTTGTCCACCACATCGGCGCGTGAGTTTGACAGGTTATCCACAATCACTACATCGTACCCGTTGTTTTGCAATTCTACTACGGTATGCGAACCTATGTAGCCCGTACCGCCAGTTACTAAAATTCTTTCTTTCATTTTATAAGGTATTAATTTGATAAGGTTCTTATATTATCCATACAAAAATAGAAAGAAATATCGAAAAATGAATGTATTAAAAAACAAAAAGGCGCAAAATGACCGATTTGTAGTCCCATTATGACGATTTTGATACACAGGCTTTCGGCAGGGGACTTCATGAAGTGTCTAAAAAATAAAGACGATGATAGAATTATTTCTATCTTCGTCTTTATGTCGGAATGAGGCGACTCGAACGCCCGACCCCTACGTCCCGAACGTAGTGCGCTACCAACTGCGCTACATTCCGATTGTGTATCGTCCTCTTTCGATAACGGGTGCAAAGGTAAGGCTTTTTTTGATATTCACAAAATAATAGTCGTTTTTTTTCTTGAAAAATGCGAATTTCTTTTATACCGCTTGTGTTTTTGCTGTATAATTGGCTGTGATGGGAGAATGCGCAGCTGTTATACAATGTGTGGTATGGATTTATGCTTTTTGTTGATGTTGTCACAGGACACATGAATTCACAGACAACACAGAGAAGCACATAAGCTATAAGCAAAAAATCTGTGTTTGCTTGTGTCTTTCAGGTGTGAAAAGAGGCAAGTAAACACATTGGTTTCCTTGCCTCTTCCTGATTTGCAGAGCTTAAATATATATGCTCTTTGGGCTATTTGAATTTTCTAATTTATAGCATCGCCATTTCGTTCAATACATTGTAAACTGAGCTGCAGATACCCAGTAGAACGATACCCAACAGGCAGATAACCAGACAGGCACGTGTCATACCACTGCTACGGAAAGTGGGCAGCGGGTTGTCGTTCGGAGTAATGTACATCGCTTTCACGATGAGCAGGTAGTAATACAATGAGATGATTGTGTTGACCAATGCCAGGAATACTACCAGCCAGTGTCCGGCATGGAAAGCTGAAGCGAACACGAAGAACTTCGAGAAGAAACCGGCAAACGGCGGAATACCTCCTAGCGAGAAGAGTGCCAGTGTCATGATGAAGCTCAGGTGCGGGTTGGTTTTGTAGAAGCCGTTATAGGCATCGCGGTCTACACGTCCGCCGTTGTGTTGCTCTACAGTAGTGATGACACCGAAAATGGCAAGATTTGCCACGATGTACACGATGACATAGTAAACCAATGAAGCCATACCTTGTCCGTCGGCTCCAAGTACAGCCAACATAATGTAACCTGCCTGTGAGATACTACTGTATGCCATGAAGCGTTTCAGATCGTGCTGCAGGATAGCGAAGATGTTGGCAATGGTGATGGTTACAACAATAACTACCGACAGCATCAGGCTCCAGTTATCAATCATGGGACCGAATACTTTGACCAAAATGCTCATCAAAGCGAATGCTGCTGCACCTTTCGATATAACCGACAGGTATGCAGTAATGGCAGTTGGCGCACCTTGGTAGGTATCGGGTGTCCACATGTGGAACGGTACCAGACTCAGCTTGAAGCCCAAACCGGCGAAGAAGAAGACCATTGCCATGATTTGCAGCGGAGTGCCTGTAAGCAAGGCAGGCAGGTCATCGAAGTACATGGTTCCGCACGTGCCATAAACCAACGATAGGCCATATAGCATCAATGCCGATGAGAACATGGCGTTCAAGATAAACTTGGTGCCTGCCTCTGCACTATGATGCCGGTATTTGTCGAAGGCTATCAGGCAAGCCATCGGGATGCTGGCAAGTTCCAAGCCTACATAGAAAAGCAGGAAGCTGCCTGCACTTACCATATAGTACATACCCAGCAGGGTAGAGAGTGTAAGCACATAAAATTCGCCGGATTTGTGGCGGGTGTCTTCGCGATTAATCCATGAGTCTGCCTGCATGAATACCAGCAAGGTGCCTACAGTGAGAACGGTCTTGACGATGGAAGCCATCGGAGTCGTACGGAACATACCTCCGAAAGCTTCGCCTGTGACCGGCATGATGTTCAGTGCGATTTGCACTACTAAAAGTCCGCATGCCAAACCCTGTAACGCCTTGTGGTTAGGCTGTTTCAGTATTAAGTCGGCAAGCAAGATGATAATCAGTATCACTGCCAGACTGATTTCTGCTTGCATGGCGGAAAATATTGCACTTATATCCATAATGTCTTGATTAATGTATTAATTGTGAAATGATAGGTTCGACACTTCCGCTGATGACGTCACTTACCCAGTACGGAGCAAGTCCAAGTCCGGCAACAGCTGCGATGAGGCAGATAACGGCAAGGCGTTCGTCCCATGTGGCATCTGTCAGTTTCAGGTGTTCCGGATTCTTGCAGGTTCCATACAGGATTTTTCCGACAACGCGCAGGATGTACACTGCTGTGATGACGATACTCATCGTAGCGATGATGGTACAGGTGCGGTGGAAGAGGTCTGTATGCTGGAATGAACCGACAAAGACGGTCATTTCGGCAATAAATCCGCTCAAGCCCGGCAAACCGAGATTGGCAAGACCGGCAATCACATAACCTACTGCCAAAAAGGGCATGATTTTCATCAAGCCGCTTAACTGGCGGATGTCACGGGTATGTGTGCGTCCGTAAATCATACCGATGAGGGCAAAGAACAAGGCTGTCATCAAACCGTGGCTCAGCATCTGCAGGATAGCACCTGTCGAGCTGACACGGGTAGCCATCAGCAAAGCAAACAATACCAAGCCGCAGTGGCTTACAGATGAGTAGGCATTGATGTATTTCAAGTCGGTCTGTACGACGGCGCTGAATGCTCCGTAAACAACCGAGATAGTAGTCAATACCAAGAAGAAATCACCCCAATATGCCATACCGGTAGGCATCAGGTACATTGCCACACGGAAGCATCCGTAGCCTCCCAGTTTCATCAATACGCCGGCATGGAGCATAGATACGGCGGTCGGTGCCGAAGCGTGACCGTCAGGGCTCCATGTATGGAATGGGAAGAGGGCTCCCAGTACACCGAATCCCAAAAATACCATTGGGAAGAATACCTGTTGGAATTCAGTCGGTATTTTCAGTTTGGCGATTTCAATCACGTTCATGGTTTCTGCTCCGGCACCATAGAAGATACCCAGAATACCAATCAGCAGGAATGCCGAACCACCCATTAACATCAAGGTCAGCTTCATGGCAGAATATTCTTTGCGGCCGCTTCCCCATACACCGATAAGCAGGTACATCGGAATCAATGCCACCTCGTAGAACATGAACATAGTGAACAGGTCGGTAGAGATAAAGAATCCGAATACACCGGTACTTAATAAAGTAAACCACATAAAATATTCTTTGGTAAGCGGCTTCAGCTTCCACGAAGCGAATGTTCCGGTGAACACGATGATGGCACTCAGCAGCAACATTACTACCGAAATACCGTCGACACCTACTGAGTAGGCAATGTGTAATGGGGCATACCAGCTGATGCTATCGGTAAAAAGCATTTCTTCGGTTGCACCCCCGTTTCGAAGTCCAATATAAGAAACGGTAAGGTATGCGGCAAGAACCAGCAGGATACTGGATCCGGCTACCATCACTCCTCTTACCTGATTCAGGTTGCGGGCTATCCATAAACCCAACAGCATCAGCAGAGGTACTAATACGAAAAGACTTAATATATTCATAATACTAATAACATGACGGTTAATACTATAACTCCACCCAGGAACCACATGGTATAGCTCTGGATTTTACCATTCTGTATAGGCTGGGCTGCTTCACCTGCCGCGTTGGTGCTCCAAGCCATGAAGTTCATGAATTGGTCGATAACGTGACGGTCGAACCAGGCAAGTGGAGTAGAGATGCAGCGGAAAATGATTTTCTTGGTTACGAACAACCAGATTTCATCCATGTAGAAACGTTTGTAAGCGGCACGGTGCAACGTCGGGAAACGTTTTGCCAGCATATCGGCAACCGGTTGCTTGTCGCGTGCATACATCCATGTAGCCAGTGCGATAGCAATCAGGGCTACCACGATGCTG
>NZ_NFJA01000101.1:0-12658 GCF_002159615.1 Bacteroides sp. An279 | reverse complement strand
GACTGACGAAGATATCTATCAGGCTATCATCAACAGGGAGGAAGATATGAAACATATTTGCGACATTTATAGATTAAAAGCTGCAAGTTGAACTTGCGAAACTTGAATATACTAACATAACAACCGGACAATTCTTCACAACTGGCACTGCCAGCGAAGGCAAGTGGGACACTTTTACACATCTGCAGGAATAGCTTATTTTTCCTGTAAAACCCCAACTGTTAATAAAGTAAAAAACACAAAGGTTCTCTCAGATAATATTTTTCCGAAAGTATGTATCCATCAGTCGAAGCATTTGTTTTTATTAGGTTTTTAGGATATTAGGAAAATGTGGGATGGTTTTACACATCTGGTAAAATCAGGAAATCCCCGCAAGCTGCTTTCAGAGGGAGCTTGAGGGGATTTTGAAAAAAGAGAGAAAGGACACTTTTACACATCTGAGGGATAATCTGGGACACTTTTACACATCTGCGAAGATCAAACGGGACACTTTTACACATCTGCGAAGATCAAACGGGACACTTTTACACATCTAATTGAAGTAAACGGGATGGTTTTACACATCTAATCGGAGTAAACGGGATGCTTCTGCACATCTGCAAAGGTAAAAAAAAAGGTGTCGGGACGTTTTTGCACAACTAATGAAGGAAAGAAATTAATCCAAACAGGAAAAATACAATGTTTATTTTTGCACCAGCCATTTGGGATGCGATTTATATTGGCTTACAGAAAAAGCAAGTGGGACACCTTTACACATCTGGAGATAGAATATAGTTATCTATTAGCTATTTAGTGTATTATTTATACACTAAATGAATAGAAAATCGCTATATTTGCGAACAAATGGCGAAAATGATGGCTGAATCTGAACAATATAAAGAATTAAGCAGGGTACCACGCACACTTAGCGAGCCCTACAATGGTGATAATCTTGATCTGCTGATTGAATCAGGAGGAACAATCATGCATGATATTATAATTTTTGCCGCCAATACACAAATGAAGGACTTGTTTGGTGAAACTTGGTTTTCAATGGAAGACTTCTGCACTGTAATGGGGTATGAGAGGACAAAGCTCCAGCGTAAATTGACCGAAGAACAAAAAGCGAAAACATTTGGCGCAATTAAACCAGTCTATAAGACCGAATATGCGGGTGAACAGATAGAGCACCCCATAGAGACTTTTTTTGAATCCGCCTTATTCAGTTTAGGGAAGAATACACTCAGTGTAGCCTATAATGTCAATGGAGCCACAAGATACAAATTTATCCCTATCTTGGAAAGCTTCGACATTAAGGACAATTTTGGGACAAAGAAAAAGACCAAACGAATGTATAAGGTCAACCTGAGCAAAGAGCTGAAGAATCTGATGTTTACCGGATATAACCTGATAGACCTGAAGGATTATAGGAATCTGCCAAACAAAAGGTCTTACAGGAAATTCTATCTGAATTTATCAAAAATGATTTTTCTTATCAAGCACAAGATTCAAGCCGGTCAGGAGCCCGAGTTCACTATGACCGTAGATGAATTAGCCAGGCATTTTGACATTAACATCGCTAATAACCATGACCGCAAGAAAAAGGTGGTTACAACACTAAACGCAATTAACAAGAATCTGACACAAACGAGGTTCGAATACGAATTTGTTAAAAGGGAAAATGAGAAATGGGCATATAGTATCAAATTCAGATTTTCCGAAGAAACGCTCAAATACTTCGATGAAAAAGCAAAGGCTATAATAACCTCCCAATATTATGAAGGGCTAAAAGATGCCTTCTTAAAGAAAAAGGGTGTGCAAGTATATGAGACCTATAAATATAAAGATTGCTTCGTATTCGGCAGCGGTAACTTTAATGAGGAATTTACAGAATGGGCATACAGCGATGCCGACAAAGAACTGAAGACTGAGATATACAGAAACATTTATATTAATGTTATGAAAATGCCGCCTAAAGAAAATTATACTATAAATATGGCAGATATTAGGCCTAGATAAAGTATTAATGAATAACTTTTCATAAATTTGCAACGGATTTCCATGAAAAATGGGAGTCCGTTTTTTTACATACATACAGCTGCCAAACGGAAGAGTGGTGTCAGAAGTTAAACTATAAAGCAGCTGCGAACCCGTACCGGATAATGCGGCGCGGGGAAGCAGTGCTTTATAAGGGCCACACCACTCCCTCGTTTGGCAAGGCGGAACCGTGCCATTACATAAATTTATGGCACCGACACAAATAACTAGACTTATTGATGAGACCATCAAGAAGATGGGGCTTCAAGAACACATCTGTTTCACACAGGAGGAAAAAGAGTATTTTGAAAAGAATTTCGAATCTTTTCATTTGAAGAAAGGACATTATCTGATTACTAAAGATGAACTGGTGGAACATTTCTATTACCTGGAAAAAGGAATCCTGAACATCTGCTTTCCGGATTCCAAAGGTGGGTTTATAAATGCAAGGTTTATGGATGACAGGGCATTCATAAATCCTTTTTTCCTGCACAATCCAGAACACAAAGCCTGTTACAGCATAAAAGCGAATACAGACTGTAAGGTATGGCGAATGAAAAAGCACAGAGCTTTTGAAATGTTCGCTGAATCCTTCAATTTCTGTAAGCTCACTATTTTCCACCTTGAAAAGTCTCTCATGCACAAAATAGAAAGAGAGGAAGGAATACATTGTATGACCGCACACCAAAGGTATGAAAAGGTACTAAATAAAGAAAAATGGCTTTTTAAGCATGTGCCGTTAAAAGAGATAGCGAGATACATCGGAATAACCCCTCAGGCTCTCAGCAAAGCTAGAAAAAAGATCTTCAGATAACCCCATGGAAAGGGCAGGATACTTTTACACAACCGGTATCCTGCCTTTTTTTATTGTCTAGCCATTATATGTTTTACATCATAGGAAAAAATGAAACTAAATTAATAAAACGACATACCGCTGAAATTAAAAAATCATTTTATTTGCAGTTACGCATATTATCTATATGTTTGGACAAAATCAAACAATTTTTGTAACAGATTGGACGAAATTCGATACAATTACTAAATTAGAATATGATAAAACATAAAAATAAGAAACTAGATAATATTAACTTTAAAAACAGAAAGCACTATGTACAGCAACATGAAAATCGTAATACTGATTCTCCTCCTATTCGCGGGAGACAGTATGGTCAAAGCACAGAGACACTATAAGAGGATTTCAGCTTTAGAAGGAAGTTATGGCACCAACATATTCGGGAAAGCCGATAAGGCAGCAAATATATCATTCTCTAAATACATTGACAGGACATCCTACTGGAAAGCAGGATTGAATTATTTTGAAAATAGTTTCGAGTATTCGGTCAATACAGACGCGAGCCAATCCCTAGGGAAAATGACTGCCATGCAGAGCCGGGAGCGGGAAGAGACAGCACGGAACTGGTTTATAAATGGCAGTTATAACCGCACAATAGTCAGCAATCTTAAATCAATTTACTGGAATATAGGTATTGGTTGTTTTCTGGGAACAGAATACACCAAACATCCATCAGAAGAATATCAGTTTATCGTAGGTCCGGAAATCGGGACTGAAGTGGAATTTTTCATATTGCCAAAACTCGCAATCATCGTCGGAATAAAAGAGATGTGGAGCCCGTTGTCTATAAAGGAATGGAACACGGTATGGAATGCGGGATTGAAGATTCTTCTTTATAAATAAGAGCCATGTTACTTTTTGTCTTATTGCAAGCCAGTACAGATGTATCCGGTCTGATATCGTTGTACCGTGAAGTAGGTGCAATGCTGGTTGGCATTGGCTTTGTTTGTGCAGGTTTATCTGTACTTAAAAAGCTGATAACCAATCATGAAAAAACAAAGGAGGCTATTATCACCTATATAGTAGCATTGGTTGTCTGGTTATTAATATGGTCTTTGGTATGAGCATAGCAGATGTTATTATACTCATTGTCTTCTCACTTGGTATCTATCATTTTGCGACTAAAAGGAAAGGCATGAAAGAAAGCCGAAACGAGAATAAAGATCAAATACCAGGAGCAGCAAGTGACAAAAGAGAGAAAATACAGGAGAATGCACCGGTTATCAGGGTAATCTTCCAGGTTGAGAATACTGAGGAAGATGACCTGGCAAAGGAGATAGCGGACATGTTCCTTGACGGCAGGACCTACTACTACAGTGGGAAAAAACCGGAGGAGACAAAAGGGAAAACGGATGATACAGAAATGGATAAGTTCATAAAATTTGAAAATGTGCAATGGAATATGATCAAAACAATACATGTATAAACTTTAAAATTGAAGAATTATGGAAGTACTGAAGCAATTAAAAAAGAGATTTGAGAAGGTAAACAACAGTGTAAGCAAATGGGCATTAGGGCTTATGTTTCTGTTCATGGTTGCTGCCCCGATTGAGATTGAAGCACAAAGCGGCCTTAAGATAAGCAGTCTTTCGGAAGTGACAGACACCGCCAAGGAAGGAGCGGACACGATTCTGGATGTGGCAAAATACATACTTGCTGCCGTTTTGGGTATTGCGCTGGTATTCGTTATTTACTCCCTTGCAACCAATAACCCGCACGCCAAGGAATACCTTTTAGGATGGATCATTGCTGTTGTAGTGATTATGGTTGCCTTCCTGATTATCTGAGTCATGAGAACCATGAGAAAAATCAACAAGCCGATTAAATTCTTCGGTTTGTCATCCGGACAGTTCGGAATATTCATGCTAATAGTGGCCATCACGATCATCGTATGCATATTCAAGCAACTGCACCCACTGGTCATTACGCTCTTACTCAGCGGAATAGTATTCCTTTCCGGACTACTGTTCAATACCTTAAAAAAGGAGCACAAGGCCGGGAACCCGGATTTTCTCACAGGGTTGAGTGTACGGAGTGCAACACCCCGAAAAATAGTAGATAAAAACAAGATTTTCAAATTCATTCTAAACTGAAAAGCCAATGGTCACACTTATCATCCTGACAAGCGTTGTCATTTGCATGTTAGCTCTTCTCATAGCAATCCTGTATATGCGGAATGAGGAAGTGCAAGTAACAGACAAGGCCACTGATCTGGCAGACATATTGCCAATACAGACCATCACCCAGAATGCGATCATCAATGGGAACGGTGACATCACAGTAGGGTACAGGATGCTTCTTCCTGAAGTGTTCACACTTTCGGAAAAAGAAGCAGACTATATCCATGAGAGACTTGAAGCTCTTTTAAAGATGCTTCCGGCAGGAACTGTCATACATCAGCAGATATTCTATTACACAGGAGAGTACAACAATCAGGAATACTCAAACAATGCCCTGATAGCCGAGAACAACCGGCATTTCGACGGTAAGGAAATACTGAACAGTTATACAAACCTGTATTTGACATTTACAAACGGGAAAAAGAACGGCAAGATAAGAAAGAGTGCGACCAACACATCACTGCTACGAAGATTACATTACCCGTTTAAGCAGCCATACAGGGATTATGAAAGACGAATGACCGATATGGAAGCCTCACTCCTTAATTTCGAGAATGGTCTGGCATCTATCCAGCAATTCGAAATCAGGAAGATGAACAGCAAGGAATTGAACAACGCTGTTTACGATTACATCAATCTGTCTTATGACACACCGGTAGAAGATGCTACGGAAAAGGTTGTAAATCCGATGGCCATCACCCGGAACGGCGAAATGAAAATCGGTCAGCAATACGTATCTATGCTTTCACTGACCATTGAAGGCGAGCACCTGCATGAACTTTCCGTTCCGCACACCGGTAAGGCGCGTTCATACGGGGGGAACATTGAGATACCTGACAGTATCAAGAGCAAATGTTCCATGATTTATCCCGTAGGCCTTGGATTGCCGTTTAACCATATCGTAAACGTGGTAATCGAAATCACTGATCCTGATGCGACAGTAACCGCAATAGGGGCAGAGAAAGACGCCTTGAACTACATCACGAACTTCTATCCCCCTGCAGCAGAGAAGCAGAAGGAGCAAGGGTTGTTCTGTGAAGAGATTACGAAATTTGATTATCAGACCGCATACACATCGTTCAATGTCGTTATCAATGATACGGACAAGACATCCTTGATGCGTAAGATAGCCCTTGTACAGCAAGGTTTCTCGTTTATGAACCAAAGCGGTTGTTATACAGAGAATGCGGAACTGTGCAATCTGTTCTTTACAAACATACCGGGTAACGCCAGAGCCAATTACAGAGGTTTCATCAATACGACCAAGCAGGCTATCTGTTATTTGCAGAAAGAAGGCATGTATATGTCAGACATGAAAGGACACATATACAATGACCGTTTCGGCACACCTGTAAAGATAAACCTATGGGACTATCCGACCTTGAACAACAAGAACAGGATCGTTATCGGACCGTCCGGTTCCGGAAAATCCTTCTGGCTGAACAACTACATTCTGCAAAGCTATGAACTGGGGAGGGACATCATGATCATAGACATTGGTGGGTCATACCGTTCAATGATAGCCTTGAACGGAGGTAAATATTTCGATTCTACGGAGCAGAAGAAGTTTGCGTTCAATCCGTTCCTATGTGACCGTGACAAGAACGGGAAATATCTGTATATCGACACATCGGATGCAGAATCAGCGGATGACCAGATAAAGACTATTGTAGCCATAATAAGCTACATCTGGAAGGCAAGGGAACAGATGATGCCGGCTGAGACGGCCATTCTCAGGAAATCCATAATTGGGTTCTATGATCACGTGAACAACTCATCAGTAGGCCAGAGCAACGAGAGGATATTCCCGGACATGAAAGCATACAGGAAATACCTTCAGGAAGTTTTCAGGAACAGGATGAGCGATTTTGAGAAACAAAAGTTCGAAATAGAGGAGCTTATTCTTCTGCTGGAGCCATATACAGACGGTGAACTCAGTTTCCTTCTCAACGCAAAAGAGAACGTGGACATCGTTCATGACAAGCTCATAGCATTTGATATGGAAGATGCATCGAAAAAGGAATATTTCCCTCTTGTGGCCATCATCACCCTTCAGATGATTGTCGACAAGATAAAGAAACGGCAGGGAATGATGAAGGAGCTGATTATCGATGAAGCCCTTGATTTCCTTCAGGATGAAAAGTTCGGAGATTTCATCGCCTATCTGTACCGTACATTCAGAAAGAAAGAGGGAAGCATCACTCTGGCAGCACAGAATATCCTTTTCCTGAAGAACATGCCTTCAGGAATAAAGGATTCAATTATCATCAACTGTGCTACAAAGATAATCCTGGATCACTCGGAGCACCGCCAGAACCTGCCGGAAATCCAGTCTGTCTTGTCCATCAATGACGAAGAAATCTATATGATAGAGTCATTGCAAAGGACAGACCGCTGGAGGGAGTTCTTCATCAAGATGTCCAATGATGCATTCATCTTCCGGAATGAGGTCTCAGATTTTGCAGCGGTAGCATTTGACTCAAAACAATCAACCGTAGTCAGGATTAAGCAATTATTCAAAGAAACAGGCTCGACCTATACGGCCATAAACTTATATCTGGAAGAAAGGAGAAAGCAATATGGATGACGCGACAGCAGGATTAACGGAGTTGTTAAACTACAGCACTGACATGAACACAAGCATGAACAGTGCAGCCCCTAGTATAGCGGGTGCATTATTAGGCATTGCCCTGATCTTTGTAGTATGGGCTTTGTCCACAAAAAAGCAAAATGCACGTACATACCTGATAGCATGGGTTGTATGTGTAATATTTACTATCACATTTATCATCTAAGCTTATGAAGAGGATATTAGGAATGCTCATCGTCACGACAGCCATGCTGTTTGTCAGCACAGGGAAAGCGGATGCCCAGTGGGTAGTGCATGATCCCGGACATACCTTACTTAATTCTACCGAGTGGTACACCAACGTAAAGAAATGGATTGAACAGATTAAGGAGATGGAAGCAGCCCAGAAACTGAGGGAAGGTTTGCAGAACATCGACAAAATGAAGGAGCTGAAATCATTGAAGGAGCTTGCAGACCTGTTGGATGACGTTGCCTGCCTGAGCCAAGATTACAGCTTTTACATGAACGTAGGTTCCAATTACCACTGTTTGAAGTTCCTTAACTTCCAAAGAGTAACGGTCAACCTCAGTGTCAGTACCGACCTTCTGATGAAGGTGGCAACGGTTACCAGCTATTTCTCGATGAACTCGGAGGGAAGAATCTCCTTTATCGAACAGGTAAAGGAATCTGTGGAAAAGGCTGCTGATGAAATGAGGGAGTTTAACGAAGCAGTGAGAAGCACTGTCATTTATAAATCAATGAAAGGACACAACCGAAAAACCTATTATCAAGGTCGCCTTTCAGCCTATACAAGATATACCAACTAAGCCTATGAACCAAGACAATTTTTTGTGGGGACTCCAGATTACAGACGGACTCACAATGGAGTTAGTATCCAAGATGACAGTTATCGCATTCGGAGTTGCAGTCATCTGTTTTATTTGCAATCTGGCTTATAACTATCTGTACCACGGAGCCAGTCAGTTGTTGACTTCAAATGAAGACAGGTTCCCGGACATGATGGAAATAGGACGCTGTCTTGTACTGTTTTTCTGCCTGACAATGTATAAGCCAATCGCACAGACCATTGTCGGCACAATGGAAGTGATCAATGAAGCCACATCGCTATCCTCTGAGAGAGCCAATGAATTTGCCCAGTTTATGGCTAAGGCAAGCAATGACCAGGGTGAAATGATTGCAGAATATGAGACCAATTCACTTGAAGCGGAGGTCGCAGCCGGGGAGGACACAACTGGCGCCATGCAGCATGAGCTTGACAAGAAAGCGGAAGAGGATGAGACAACAGGTCTGAGAGCCAGTATAGAGAAAATTGTCACTATCCTCAATCCTGCAAACCTTGTTGCACTTGTGATACATGCTGCGGCGGCATTAATTGTCGGGGTTATACAAATCATCATTTTAGGGTTAGGCGTTGTCATTGTAAAGATTTTGGTCATACTCGGGCCGTTTGTCTTTGCATTCAGCATGCTGCCTGTATTCCAGAAGCAACTCTCCGTATGGTTCGGTACACTTTGTTCTTCGTGTATGGTATTCACTGTGATAAACATACTCAATCAGATTATGTGGCAAACTTTAAAGGCACTATGCGAATCACCGGCCGACTTGGTTGACATGGCAACACAACAGTTACAATATCTTGGCATGGATCTGGCTCTTATCGGTGCTTATTGCAGCTGCTTCTGGCTTTCGTCAAAGATTGTCGGACACAGCGATGCCGGGAAGATTATCTCTAAGGTCATGTCAATAGCTACAACGGCAGCCACAATCGCCTTGCTTGGCGGTGCCGGTGCAGCAGCCAAGGCAACAAACGTAGGTGCCGCGGCATCAATTGGAGGAAGTATAATCGATGATAAAAAATAACCGATATGGACTTGATGAAATTTAAAGGAGTAGACAATGCTGTAAAAATGACTATAAGACTGTCAATAGGCTACTGTGTCATTCTTACGATAGCTTTTATCACATGCATCATCTATCAGACCATAAAGCTGGAGAAAGCTTATAGCCAGGCATTGGTCATTGACAAAAATGGAGAAGTATATAAGGCAAGCGGTATGCCTGCATCAAATATGAGAAGGTTTGAATACATAAACCATGTCAAGACCTTTGTAGGCAAATGGTATGCATTCGACGAGAACACCTATGAGGGAAATATCGCAAGTGCCCTGAACCTTATAGGGAACAAAGGGAAAGAGCTTTTGAACGAATACAATGATGTGAATATGCTCAATTCCCTTGTTCAGAAAAACATCAGATACGGGGTGTCTATTGACGAGATAACCATTGATATGGGAACTATTCCGGTAACCGGAAAAATCCTTTTCACGCAGACGGGATATAGAGCCAGAGGCAAGGTTTCAAGAAAAGTGGAAGCAGAATTCTCCATCTATGATGTATCAAGAAGTGAGGAAAATGCCCACGGGGCAAAGATAGAGGATTGGATAGTGCATTATTCAGCACCTATTGAAGACAACCAGGAAGAATATAATAACCAACCAGAAAATTCGGATGAACATGAAAACTAACAATTTTTTGAAAGACAAGAACAAGCTTCTGATGATTGTACCTATCGTATTAGGAGGCTTATTCCTCTATGTATTCTTTGTCCATGACGCATCTTCTAAGGAAGCTGTTGAAAACGAGAAAGAGAATCAGAATGTGTTGCTGGAACCTGATTCAGAAGCAAAGGACAAGGCTCTCAATAAAGTTGAAGCCTATAAGCAGGATGAAAGAGAAGAAAGGGAGAAACAGAAAATCATGGATGAATCACAGGTAAGAGGTTCAGATTTCTATTTCGACCTTCAGAACAGGAATGAGAAATATGACCAAGCAACGCTGGAAAAAATAAGGAAAATGAAAAGAGACCCGTATTCGGATGTGATGGGTGAGTATGGCAGCAGTGACAGTCATCTTTCGGAGCAGTTGGAAAAACAGCTTGCCAGCATTGAAGATGAAGAAGAACTGAAAGAGATAATCAGAGAAGCAAGGAAAAACGCAGAAATCCGCAAGGAACTGGAGAGGAGCAATGCCTATAGACAAAAGATTTATAAAAGGATTATAGGTGATGATCAGGGAAAGGGAAAAGCGGAAAATCCCCTTAAGCTCCAACCGGGCAGTGCAATAGACAGCCTTGTGAACAATCAACCAATCTATATAGCTGAGAATGGTAAAAGAGCAAGGAGACAACAGGCAAGTATGCCAAGCAGCAACACCTTATTCAAGGCCTGCATCCATGGTGACCAGACAGTCGTCACCGGAAGTACGGTAAGAATGCGTATGCTGGAAGATGCCGTTGTCTGTGGCATGAAGATACCTGCCAACACTCTATTTTACGGTGTGGCGACATTAGGAGCCAACCGGCTGGAAGTGGTGGTTAACAACCTGAAAGTTGGGAACACCATCAGTCCTGTCTCCTTCGTCATCTTTGACAATGACGCTATGGAGGGCTTGAACTTGCCTAACAACATGAAGGCACAGGCGGCTAAAAGGATGCAGCAGGGACTTGTCCAGAATATTGACATGCCTCTTGCCTCCATAGGGACTATGACAAGTGAGATAACCAGTGCCGTAAATGCAACGACTCAGATAGCGAAACAGATATTGAACATGAAGCTTTCGCAAGTCAAGGTCCACCTGAAGAGCAATTATCAGATGTATATACAGGAAGAGACAAAAGAATCAAAACTGAAACGCAAGGCCGTTCAGGAAGAATTGCAGAGGCTATATGCAGAGCTTGAAAAGAACAGCAATGACAATCAGCCACATCCTTTGGAAACATTAATTGACAAGCTATGATTTTGAATATATTGAATTATCTAATTGTTATAGCAGCCCTTTTTTTCGGTTACAGAATTTATCTGTCAAGAAAAGGGGGGAAGAGGTTTACGGAAATAAAGCCACTACTGGTCTCATTTTTAGCCTGCATTGTTTTATTATGGGCGATAACAGTATTCACCGCATTTTATAATTGAAAGTTATGAGAAGGATATATTTTTTTATAGTTCTATGTGTGACCACATTCGGTATAAAGGCACAGAGTCCCGAACAGGAAAGCATCAAAGCCAAGAATATCTACATTTCATTTGATTTTGTGAAACATCTGGTATTCCAGGTACAGGTATCAGACATTGAGGTAGGAGAGAAAGAGCTTATTTCGGCGGAAAGGGTAGAAGAAGCCCCTCACGTTGTCAGATTATGCGCACAGAGTGAAGACTTTGAAAAAGAGACAAACGTAACCGTCGTATGTATTGACGGAAGTGTCTATACCTATCATGTGAAATATATAGCAAACGGTCTTGCCGATCCGTCCCCGAATATCTATGAGGATAACGGTAAATGGGTTCATAACGACTATCAGGCAGATGTCAGTGATATGCACGTTGCCGAATTTTTCTTCCCGTCGGACATTATATACGGGACACAAGGTAACGAGATGTCCTTTACATTGCAGACTTATAACAATCAGCTGAAAGTTTCGACAGCGAAGGATGCCGTTGAGAACTCGAATCTTTTTGTCATTGACAAGAACATGAATACATACAGCATTGTCATCCAGAGGAACGAAACTTCGGTCTTCACTTATAACTATGATGACAAGCGGGAATATACGGCCCATATCGATGTGAACAGTGAGGTGATGGATAAATGCCTCCAAGAATTGAGGACAAAGAAAAGGAACATATACAGTGTTGGCGAGGTAAAGAACAAGTTTGAATTATCAATGTCAAACCTGTATGTACATGAAGACTTCATGTTTTTCATCTTTGACCTGAAAAATAAGTCATTCAAGTTTCGCAAGTTAATAGATAACCTTCTTCTTGGGATATAAAAGAGGCACAGGGATTTCCGCATATCGCAGAAAATGAGTAATTTTATAGTTGCAAATCAAAACATTACTCAGCCCTATGCCCTTGCACAAAGTTACAGACTTTCTTTCAGAAATCAGCGCATTTTTTAGAAAAAGTGACGCGCATAAAGCGATGTATTCCATACTGGACGTTATCAAATGGTTAAGAATGAATGAATCCACCTTGTTCGGCATGAAGAGCAAGTGCAATAATGTGTATCCGTTGTTGCAGG
>NZ_NFJA01000100.1:0-12816 GCF_002159615.1 Bacteroides sp. An279 | reverse complement strand
TGACGAAGAACAGGAGCGGAAAGGACCAAAAAATCGCCCAAAGCACACACGAAAACGGATACATCAAGCCAAGAAAAACTTTTTGGAGAAATTCAAAACAGCTTCTAAATTCACCTTCGGGGAATATCTACCGAATCTTCGGCTTTTCCGTTCAGCCAGCGCGAGAAGAAGTCTACCATGCGCCAGTAGAAATACTCGTCCATATCGCCGAAGCCGTGACGCTGGCCGGGGAGGATAAGCATCTCAAAGCGTTTGTTGGCACGAATCAACGCGTCTACTACGCGGATGGTGTTTGCCGGATGTACGTTGTTGTCGATGTCGCCGTGTACCAGCATCAGGTGTCCTTTCAGCTGTTTGGCTATTTCGGGATTTGTCGCTATCTTGTACACAAAGGTTGTGTCTCCCTTTTCGGTAATCTCTTCTTTTACGCCGTGATGGGTCTCGCTCCACCAGCGGTTGTAGATGCGGTTATCATGATTCCCGGCACACGATACGGCGGCTTTGTAGAAATCAGGATACTGGAGGATAGCGGCGGTAGACATGAATCCGCCTCCCGAGTGTCCGTGAATGCCTACGCGGTCGATGTCGATGTATTTGTAGCGTGCCGCCAGTTGCTCTACCGCTGCTTTATGGTCGGCAAGGGGATAGTCGCGCATGTTTCCGTATCCGTAGTTGTGATACCATTTCGAGCGGCTGGGATGTCCTCCGCGCTGTCCTACCGAAATCACGATAAAGCCAGCCTGCGCCAGGCGGTCGGTGCGTACGCTCATGCGGGTAAATGGATAATAGACCGCTTCTACCTGCGGACCGGGATATACGTAGTCGACTATCGGATAGACTTTGGTCGAATCGAAATTATAAGGCTTGTACATCACGCCATAGAGGTCGGTCACACCATCGGCAGCTTTTACCGTAAAGAGTTCGGGGAACTGGTAGCCTGCGGCAAAAAGCTGGGAGAAATCGCTTTCCTGCAAATCCATCACCTTATTTCCGTTGCGGTCTATCAGGACAGCATTCGGAACGGTATTTACCCGCGAATAATTGTCAACGATGAAACGCGCATCGTCGTCCATGTCTGTTTCGTGGAAGTATTCGCCTTCGGTCAGCCGTTTCAAGCCGCTTCCGTCGGCATTCACTTTATACAAGTGTTCGTAATAAGGATTCTCGTTCGCTTCGCGTCCGTTGGCGGTGAAGTAGATGGTGCGGGTGGCAGGGTCTACCTTTACGACACGCTCTACGTGCCACGGTCCTTTGGTGATGCGGTTTTTCAGGTTTCCTTGGTCATCATATAAATAAAGGTGTGCCCAGCCGTCTCGTTCGCTCCATTGGATAAATTCCTTTCCGCCGTTGAATACCTGAATGGGGCGTGTTTCCTGATAGGTGTTCATCCGTTCTTTTACGATGGGGACGATGGAGTCTTGTCCGATGGTGTACGTACATACATCGATGCGGTGCAGGTCGCGGCTGCTGCGGGTCAGGAAGAAGCGGTTGTTGTCACCCTGCCATACATCGGGGATAAATTCGGCATCCCGCTCTTTCATCTGATACGGACGGTTTTCCAGCATCAGCGTTTGGTTCTTCCATGCTGCCGTACGGATTTCTTTCCGGGTGTTCGTGGTCATGTCGAAGATGTACAGGTGGTCTTCGGGAGCATCCATCTCGCCCGGCATCTGGTAGCGGTAAGTCTCCAGCGTGGGACGGGGCGAAGCCGTGGAGTTGATGACCCACAGGTCTTTCACCTTGCGCTCGTCGGTCACTACGGTCACGAAATGTTTCGAGTCGGGCGACCAGTATCCCCATACGCCCCGGCGTTTGCCGTTGCACAGGGTATCGGTATTCAATATGCTGTAAGGAATGCCATAGCCGAAGTGCTCGCTTCCGTCTTTCGTCAACTGGATTTCTACAATCGTACTGTCCTTCTCTTCCTTTTGCGCCTTGCGGTAATCGGCGATGCTCATGCGGTAGAGGTTGCAGTCCTTGGCATATACCACCGTTTGTCCGTCGGGAGAAACCGATGCCCAATCCAGCCGTTTCGGTTCCTTGGCTTCTTCGGTCAGCAGGGTCAGCTTGCGTGTCGGATAATCGTAGGAGAAATAAAATACTTCCTTTTCGGGGGTGTCCGCCTTTTTCTTGTCATCCTTCTTCGGCTTCTTGTCTTGCGAAGAGGTTACTTCGAAGGTAAAGGTACGTCCGTCTTCTTTCACTTTCAGGTTTTGGATGGGCAAATGGCGTGCCTCGAACGGGTCGTGAACGATTTCGGTAAGTTGGGATGCCAATTCATCGCGGTCGAATAGCGGAGTCTTCCGGCGGGCGTCGGGGTCGACTACATACCACGATGTGCCTTCGCTGGTTTTGTATTCGAACCAGAAATCGTTTCCGGTCGGGAACCAATGCGGGTCGACTTTGGTAGAGAACAGCATCGTGTTCAGTTTTTCTCGTGTGAATTTCTCTGCCTGAAGGTATTCGGGCAGACGCTCTTGGGCAACGGAAGGCATTGCCTGAAGGGCAAGTCCCAAGAGCATGAGGGATAAAATGCGTATTTTCATAAACTCTGCTTGTATTAAAATTTATTTCAAGCCCCAAAGATACGAAAAATGCAAGTAAGTGTATCGGTTTTGCGGATATTCAAATAAAGAATCACACTGATTTTTCGCAATCCATTTCCGATTAACTACATACAGTCAAGTTGTTTTGAGTACGATATTCCTTTGGGGTACATCCTACTTTTTTCTTGAAGAAGCGCAGGAAGTGTTGCGGATATTGGAATCCCAACATGTCCGCTACCTGTTTCGTGTTCATCTTGGGGTCAAGAAGAGCACTCTTTGCGATTTCCGCTATTTTGGATTGGATAAGTTCATGCGGGCTCTTGCCTGTTTCTGATTTCACCAAATCGCCAAAATAGTTGGGAGAAAGGCAAACTTTTTCAGCAAAATATTTCACGGTGGGAAGCCCTTGCAGGCGTGCCGTGCCGGAATCCCAATACTCGTCCAGCAATTGCTCGAAATGGATAAGGACATCGTTGTTCAGCACTTCGCGCGTGACGAACTGACGTTCATAAAAGCGCATGCAATAATTGAGCAGCACTTCAATGTTGGAGATTATCAGCGGTTTGGAAAACCTGTCGATGGGGTGCTCCAGTTCATGGGCTATCTTGTTCATATAATCCTGTACGATGACACGTTCGTCCGCAGACAAGTGCAACGCCTCATTGGAAGCATACGAAAAGAAACTATATTGCTTCATTTTCTGTGCCAATGGGGTACGGAACAGAAAATCGGGATGAAACAACAGTGCATCGGCTTCAGGCACAGGTCCCTCTTCGATACGGTGGATGCTGCCGACTTGTATAAACCCAAGAACGCGGCAGGCAAGCTCCCAGCCATCGCGGTCAGTGGACCGTTCGGGGCAGTGAAAGAGCAGGCATCGGGACTGTATGCGCAGACATTGGCAGAGCACGGTTTCCTGACCATTGCTTTCGACCCCTCATTTACCGGAGAAAGCGGCGGGCAGCCCCGTAGTGTGGCATCGCCGGACATCAACACGGAAGACTTCAGTGCGGCGGTAGACTATCTGTCCACCCGTGACGATGTAGACCCGGAGCGCATCGGCATACTCGGCATCTGTGGCTTTGGAGGTTTTGCCATCAACGCGGCGGCTATGGATACGCGCATCAAAGCGACGGTGGCTTCCACGATGTATGACATCTGTCGGGGGACGGCAAACGGCTACTTCGATGCCAATGACAATGCGGACGCCCGCTATGAAATGCGCAAGCAACTGAATGCCCAACGGACGGAAGACTATCGCAACGGCACGTACAAGCGCACGGTGATGAATCCCCAACCTGCCGATGACGCGCCACAATTTATGAAGGATTATTATGACTATTATAAAACGAAGCGTGGCTATCACTCCCGTTCCATCAATTCAGGTCTGGGGTGGAACGTCACTTCCTCGCTTTCACTTCTCAATATGCCCATTTTGGCTTACAGCGATGAAATTCGCAGTGCCGTATTGGTGGTGCATGGCGAAAAGGCACATTCGCGCTATTTCGGCGAGGATGCCTTCAAGAAGCTGAAAGGTGACAACAAGGAATTGTATATCGTGCCGGGAGCCAGCCATACCGACCTGTACGACAACCTGGAAAAAATACCGTTCGGCAAGATAGTCGAGTTTTACAACCAATACCTGAAGTGATATGAAACGGTTGATTTACTGCTGTGGAGTGGCTATTTTCCTCCTTTTTACGGCAAATGCCCTTATTGCCTGCTCGGACGATGACCCGATGGAGGAAAGGACGGAAGTTCCCGCTCCGCCATCTGATGAAAATGAGGGCGATAATGAAGGAAACAACGATAACAATAACGGTGATGACAATGCATCCATGGAAAGAAATATTACAATTTCAGTAAACGGAACATCGTTTGCCGCTACGCTGGCAGACAATGAGGCTGCACGGGCTTTTGCAGCCATGCTCCCCCTTACGCTGGATATGAGCGAGATGAACGGCAACGAGAAATACCATTACTTATCGGAAAATCTGCCTACGGACAGCTATCGTCCGGGGACAATCCAGACAGGCGACCTGATGCTTTACGGCTCGTCTTGCGTCGTCTTGTTTTACGAAACTTTTTCGTCCGGCTATAGTTACACACGCTTGGGGCAGATAGACAATCCCGAGGGGCTTGCCGCAGCCTTGGGAGGTGGAGATGTAAGCGTAAGGTTTGAAGTCCGGTAATACCTGTCGATGATTTGTGTATTCTTTGTTGCGCCGGATTTGTGCTCCGGCGTAACAAAGAAAAGAATATTATCAACCTTTCTTATCCGTTTTTTATTTCTCCCCGAAACCGTTGCTTCCGTATTTGAATTACATTTGCTCATGCTTTGACCGTTTTCCGGCGCAACACGAAATAAAGTCCCAGTGCGATGAAGGGAATGCTCAATACCTGCCCCATGTCGATGGGCATGGCATTCTCGAAATCCACCTGACGTTCTTTGAGGAACTCGATGAAGAAGCGGAACGTAAATATCAGGGTGATGCAAAGCCCGAAGTAGAACCCTTTGCGTACGTTGTCTTTTCGCTTCCGGAATATCCAGACCATGATGCCGAAGAACACGAAATAGGAAAGGGCTTCGTATAGCTGGGCAGGATGGCGGGGCTGGAGGTCGACCTGCTCGAAGACAAACGCCCAAGGAAGATTGGCCGGCATGCCGATGATTTCGGAATTCATCAGGTTGGCAAGGCGGATGAAGCCTGAAGCTACCGGTGCGGCGATGCCCAACATATCGAGTATGTCCAAGTAGTGCATCTTGGTTTTCCGGCAAAAGAAATACAGGGCGATAATCAAGCCCAACGTCCCTCCGTGGCTGGCAAGTCCGGCATAACCCGTAAATATCCAGTCTCCGTTGGGAAGAAAGCGGACTGGAAGTACGATTTCCAAGGGATGTGCCAGGAAGTAGGAAGGGTCATAGAATAGGCAATGACCCAACCTGGCACCCACAAATGTACCTACCATGCAATATACGAACAGCGACTGGTAAGTATCTATCGGAAATTTCCTCACTTGATAGAGCTTGTACACTACTTGGCAAGCTGCCAGAATGGCAATCATCCAGAAGATGCTATACCACCGAAGTCCGAAATTTCCGATGTGGAACAGTACGGGGTCGGGATTCCAATGAATGTAAAGCAGGTTCATCTATTTTCCTTTATATTTATATTAGAAAATAAACCGCATCACATCGTTGAAGTTCGCCCAAATGAGGAGGGCAAGGAGCAGGAACATGCCTACCATCTGCGCATATTCCATAAACTTGTCGCTCGGCTTGCGGCGGGCGATGATTTCGTAGAGCAGGAACAATACGTGTCCGCCATCGAGCGCCGGAATAGGCAAGATGTTCATAAAGGCGAGGATGATGGAGAGGAATGCGGTCATTTCCCAAAAACGTTGCCAGTCCCATACCTTTGGGAAGATGCTTCCGATGGTACCGAAACCTCCCAGACTCTTGGCTCCTTCGGCGGTAAAGACATACTTCATGTCGTTGGCATATCCTTTCAATGTATTGATTCCTAACATAACACCTGCTGGGAAAGACTGGAAAAAGCCATACGACACATCGGTCACTTTATAATCGATCAAGCCTCCGTAGGCGTTTACCTTGAAGCTGGCATCCGTCTGTACATTGACTGTATCCCGTATTCCGGCACGTGAATAAACCAATGTGAACTCGCCCGAAGTCTTTTCCTGCAATTCGGCGTTCAGTTGAAGGCGGTTCATCTGGTCTAAGAACTCGTTCCAAGAATTGATTTCCGTACCGTTGAATGCTACAAGTGAGTCTCCCTTTTGGATGCCTGCCTGTGCAAATCCTCCTCCGGCTATGACCGAATCCACTACATTCGGCTGGAATACGGATACGAACATCGGACTCTGTTGGGCTACATCGAGCAGGCTCAGTTCGGGCATCAGGATTTGTTTCTCTTCTCCATCGCGAAGCACGGTCACTTCGTGCGCTTCGACGATGCTCCGAATCATGTCTCCGTTGAAGCGGGTTAATTCCTCACCGTCGGCACTTAGGAGAATATCCCCGTCACGAAAACCTATCTCTTTTGCCTGTTCATTAAATTTCATTCCATACGTCATGTCCTTCAGGGCAATGTACGAATCGCCCCATGTAAAAAGAATCATGGAATAAATAAACAAGGCAAGGATGAAGTTCATCAGCACTCCGCCCACCATTACCAGAAGCCGTTGGCCTGCAGGCTTCGAGCGGAATTCCCATGGCTGAGGCGGCTTTTTCATCTGTTCGGTATCCATTGATTCGTCAATCATACCGGAAATTTTGCAATACCCTCCCAAGGGTAGCCAGCCTATACCATACTCCGTATCGCTATGTTTGGGCTTGTATTTGAACAAGGCAAACCACGGGTCGAAGAAAATATAAAACTTCTCTACCCGTATCTTAAAGAGGCGGGCAAAGAAAAAGTGTCCTCCTTCGTGCACAATTACCAGCAGCGAAAGGCTGAGAATGAGTTGGAGAGCACGAATCAAAAATGTTTCCATATCGTTTTCTTGTTTTTAATTTTTTAGTTGGCAGGGTGAAAAGGACGAGTTGACAAGGTTTTGGAATGTTCTCCCAAGGTATTTTAAGCCTTGTCACCTTGTTGTCTTGTCACCTTGTCATCTTGTTTATCACTAATTCTGCGGCAATGCGCCGTGTTTCGGCATCGGTAGCCACATAGTCTTCATACCTCGGGCGCTGGATAAACGGCACGCGTGTCATGGTTTTCTCGATGACCTCACTCATGCCGAGGAACGAAATCTTGTCTTCCAGGAATGCGGCTACAACCACCTCGTTGGCGGCATTTACGATGCAGGGCATGTTACCTCCCTGATGCAGTGCCTCGTATGCCAAAGCCAAGTTGCGGAAACGTTCCGTGTCGGGCTTCTCGAAAGTCAGCGTATTGTATTTGGCAAAGTCCAGCCGCTCTCCCGATAGGGAAACCCGCTTGGGATAAGAGAAAGCGTATTGGATGGGCAGACGCATATCGGGCACGCCTAACTGGGCTTTTACCGCTCCGTCCTCGAACTCCACCATCGAGTGGATGACCGACTGGGGATGTACTACTACCTCAATCTGTTCGGGGCGCACGCCGAAGAGCCATTTGGCTTCGATTACTTCGAAGCCCTTGTTCATCATCGAAGCCGAGTCGATGGTTATCTTGGCTCCCATGTGCCAGTTGGGATGATGCAAAGCCTGCGCCTTGGTGACCGTGCGGAGCTGGTCGATGGTGTACGTGCGGAACGGGCCACCCGACGCGGTAAGAATCACCTTCGATACAGGATTGTTCACCTCCAGGCATTGGAAAATTGCCGAGTGTTCCGAGTCTACCGGAAGAATAGGGGTATGATATTCTTGTGCCAGAGCATTGATAATCTCACCCGCTACGACCATGGTTTCCTTATTGGCAAGGGCGATGGCCTTTCCCGCACGGATGGCATTCATTGTAGGCAGCAGACCGGCATAGCCCACCATAGCGGTTAAAACGATGTCAATCGGTTGGGATTCTACAATCTGAGCCAGTGCGTCTTTTCCGGCATACACTTTTACGGGCAAGTCGGAGAGTGCTTCTTTCAGTGCCGGATATTTGTCTTCATTGGCTATCACAACAGCTTCGGGCTGGAACTCGCGTGCCTGTCGGGCAAGCAAATCCACCTGATTGTTTGCCGTAAGAGCATACACTTCGTACAGGTCGGGATGCTCCTTGATGACTTGCAAGGCTTGTGTCCCGATAGAACCTGTAGAACCTAATATCGCTATTTGTCTTTTCATGAGCCTATTCTTAATTCTTCATTCTTAATTCTTCATTTAAAACACAACGTATTGCTCGGGATTGACCGGATTCCCTTTATGCCATAACTCGAAGTGCAAGTGGGGCTTGTCGTCCTTGTCTATGGCATCACCTACCAAGGCGATTCCTTCTCCTCCTTTTACCTTGTCGCCTTCGCGTTTCATCAACGAATTGCAGTGTTTGTACACCGAGATGAAGTTCTGCGGATGCTGTATCTGGATGACGTATCCCCACGTGGGTGTATAACCGGCGAAGATGATTGTGCCTTCCAGTACAGACAGTATCGTTTCATTCGGGCTTGCGGTCAAATCAACTCCATAATGGCGGTTGTCCGGATTGAAGTTCGTAGACATCACGCCCCGCACCGGACGGTAGAAAATCAGTCCGGCAGCTCCCTCTTCAGTAATTGCCGTCAGATTATAACGTTCTTTTTCTTCGTATTGTTTTACAAACTCTTCTTCTTCCTTCGAGCGTGCTATCAGTTCTTCCTCGCGCAAGTCGGTCAGCGAATCGATAGACTGCACCGTATCTGCCTTTACCTGTCCGCTTAAAATGTCGCGGATATTCATCACATAGCGGTTTTGGCGTTCGAGTGCAGCCTGTAGCGAATCGGCACGCAGGGCATTTGCCACTACCTGTGCACGCACTTCACTGTTCATGTAGCCGGGCAGATAGTTGCGCAAAGGCGTAAAGACGATTATGGCTGCAGCAATGCAGAATATCACCGCACACGACACCAGCAATACCGACAATCCGTTCAATTTCGAAACGTGAATCCCCACGATCTCCTCCAATGTGTTCTCATTGACGATACTCAGCTTGTACTTGAACCGGATGTTATGCCAAAATGCCTTGCGCGTTTTTTTCATACCTTACTCTTTTATTTATTTTATACCTTATATATATTAAGGTTCGATTAATCCGTCGGGCACGTTTACTTTCATTACCTTCTTCTCCCGGTCTAAACCGATGATAAACTCTTCGTGGGCAGGCAATAAAAGTTCTTCTCCGTCTTTCTCGATGGCGAACAAGACATTGAGGGTGGTATCGTCTACATTCGTTATCTCTCCCAGATAGCCGTGATGCACATCTTCTACCCGGAAACCGATAAAGAAGTTCCAGGAAGTCACGTCTTCTTGCTCGTCCATGAATTTCTTGGGGAAATACACTTCTACGTTGGTGAACCTGCGTGCCTGCTCGGCGGTATCGATGCCTTCGAATTTCACCAGTGCCACCGTATCGGAACGGAAACGGTATTCCTCCATGAAGAACGGAACCAGGATGCCGTCCATGAGCAAGATAAGGTAATCGCAATCCACACGGTCGAATATATCATCGGTAAAGGTGAAAGACACTTCTCCTTTTATGCCGTGCGGCTTGTTGATGACACCGATTTTAAAAACTTCTTCCTTTCTTATCATACGCTTTATTCAATACGGGTGATACGTGCGCCCAAAGCCGACAGGCGTTGTTCGATATATTGGTATCCGCGGTCTATCTGTTCGATGTTATGGATACGGCTGATGCCTTCCGCATCGAGTGCGGCTATCAACAGGGCGATGCCTGCGCGTATATCGGGCGATGTCATGTTGCCTCCGCGAAGCCGGAACGTACGGTCATGTCCGATAACTACCGCGCGGTGCGGGTCGCAAAGGATAATCTGGGCACCCATGTCGATAAGCTTGTCCACGAAGAACAGGCGGCTCTCGAACATCTTCTGATGAATCAGGACACTCCCTTTGGCTTGGGTGGCAACTACCAGCATGACGCTTAGCAGGTCGGGGGTCAGTCCGGGCCAAGGCGCATCGGCTATGGTCATAATCGACCCGTCGATGAACGATTCGATTTCGTAGTGTTCTTGGCAAGGTACGAAAATGTCATCGCCATGTTGTTGCAGGCGGATGCCCAACCGGCGGAAACTGTCTGGGATGATTCCCAGATTCTCGTACGATACGTTTTTAATGGTAATTTCACTTCCTGTCATTGCTGCCATACCGATAAAACTGCCTACTTCAATCATGTCTGGCAAGACACGGTGTGTACATCCTTTCAATGTCTTTACCCCTTCGATAGTCAACAAGTTCGAAGCTATGCCTTCGATATGTGCTCCCATGCGGTTCAGCATCCGGCAAAGCTGCTGAATGTATGGCTCGCAGGCAGCATTGTAGATGGTGGTCTTCCCTTCGGCAAGCACTGCTGCCATTACGATGTTGGCGGTACCTGTTACCGATGCTTCGTCAAGCAACATATAGGTGCCTTTCAATCGCTTGGCCAGAATGCGGAACGTACCCCTTTGATTATCATATTGAAAATCAGCTCCCAGTTTCTGGATTCCCAAGAAGTGTGTATCCAGCCTGCGTCGTCCGATTTTATCTCCTCCCGGCTTGGAAATGACCGCACGTCCGAAACGTGCTACAAGCGGTCCTACCAGCATCACCGAGCCACGCAAGCGCGAACACCGCGCCAGGAAATCGTCGCTTTCCAGATAATCGAAGTTGATAGCATCGGCACGGAACGCATATGTATCCGCATTCTGCTTTTTTACCTTTACCCCCATATCTCGAAGCAGCTGGATAAGGTTGTTTACGTCCAATATATTCGGAATATTGCTGATAATCACTTCTTCATCGGTCAGCAATGTGGCACAAATAACCTCCAGCACTTCGTTTTTCGCTCCTTGCGGGATAATTTCGCCGTGCAGTTTATGTCCTCCTTCAATTACAAATGATGCCATATAGTCTTCTGGTTTTCAATACTTCCTTTTTTGCTGGTTATTGTTTCTCTGTTGGTTGTTATTGTTCATTTGGCGTCTGCGGGGCATCGTGCGTTGTTCTACCAATTGCACATCATCAATGGTCAATTTGATTTTTTCTCCTGAAAGTTCATACAAATCATCCAGTATTTTCTGGTTTTCCATACCATCCTTGTTGTTCCAGTTCTGGTAATCTTTTTTCATGTGGTTGGCAATCATTTGCAAAAGACGCTTACGCTCTTCCCCTTCCGGATAATCGACAGCTATGCGAATCAGGTTCTGTATATAGCTGCCATAGTGCCGGTAACGGATACGATGTTGTGGGTAAGGAATGCGGTCGGGTTTGATTTCCAGGCTTTCCTTTTTTACTACCTCCACCGGATAATCGATATCTAGCTTGAAATCGGACATAATGGCAAGGTGGTCCCACAATTTATGATTGTTGTCATTTGCATCACGCAAGTAAGGAAACATGCCTCCCATGATGTTTATAATCGTATTGGCACAGCGTTGCCGCTCTTTGCGGTCTTCTATCGTCAAAGCATAGTCTACCATGTTTTGTACGCTCCGGCCATATTCCGGTAGCGGCAATCTTCGTTGTTGGGTATTATATTCCATATTTTTTAAGTTAGGGACTAGGGTTCATGTTCTAGTTGGCTCGACTCTTAATATACTTATAAGCATCGGACCGACTCATTTATAATAATTTTTTTGGCTTTGAAGCCACAAATTCCTTCAGGTAAAAAGGTTCAAAATAGGCTACATCCTTAAAATCTTCGATAGCCATTGCCTTTTCAGCCAAAGGGAACATCCATTTGGCTAACGGATAGATTTTTTCAATGAAATGTGCATTGGGGTGTGTTAGCTTTGTCCGGCACTTTTCCGCACCGTTTCCAAAGAAATATACGGGATGATCGGCAAGCAATTCTGCATATGAATGCTCGTCAATCACATCTGCTCCTGTAGGACGTACGACTCGCAACGCACGGTCATAAATAGTAGCATATACCTCCATACGACGCGCATCAATCATCGGGCAAAGCAATGCATCGTCTGGCAATTCGTGGCGAAGTAATACCGGTACACACATCACTTCCAGTGTAGGAAGTCCGATAAGAGGTACTCCACGTCCGTAACACACTCCTTTGGCCATCGACACACCTATACGGAGACCTGTGTACGAACCTGGCCCGCAGCTTACTGCTACCGCATCTAACGGTATGGCATGGCTTTCAACAAATGATAACGCCCGGTCTACATATACGCCCAAAGTCACGGCATGTGAAGGCCCGTTGAAGTCTTCTTCCGAATAAATACATGCTCCGTCCTGGCTGACGGCAACCGAACAGACCTCTGTAGAGGTCTCAATATGTAAAATGCACGACATAAATCTATTATTAAGTACGAGTGTGCAAATATACAATTATTTTTTGAGTTTGTAAGTTTTTGAGTTTGTAAGTTTTTGAGTTTGTAAGTTTTTGAGTTTGTGCCAGGGGAGTGGCAATTATGGATGTTCTTTTAGCTAAAATAAATGATATGCGAAATGAAGATATATTTAGAAGCTGTTTTGAATTTATCGTGCGATGATTTGGGATGAGTTTTTGTGGCATTTCCGCTTCTGTGATGAGGAAGATAGCGGGCTATCTGACGAAGAACAGGAGCGGAAAGGACCAAAAAATCGCCCAAAGCACACACGAAAACGGATACATCAAGC
>NZ_NFJA01000010.1:0-64579 GCF_002159615.1 Bacteroides sp. An279 | reverse complement strand
CTCCTGTTCTTCGTCAGATAGCCCGCTATCTTCCTCATCACAGAAGCGAAAATGCCTCAAAAACTCATCCCAAATCATCGCACGATAAATTCAAAACAGCTTCTAAATTCAAAAACAGTTTTTAAAATTGAAAGTTCATATTTCAAAAATTGAATTTTGCCCCCTATTCTTTACTTCTCTTATAAGGCGCAAGTACCACTTCCTGCATAGTCCGCGCTGATTTCGCCTTGATATTCAGGATGCCTTTGCAACCATCGTACAGCATAAGAACATGTAGCAACGGGCTTTAAACCCTTATTCCGAGCATAATCGTATGCAGTTTTCACCAACATTGAGGCAATGCCTCTTCCACCAATCGCTTCCGGTACAAGTGTATGGCGAATATCCAAATGATCTTTACCCAATACATAAGCCATATCTGCCTTATAGCCATCAACTTCTACCCAAAACTTTCTCTGCGCTTCATCATGATGTACTTCCATAATCTTATATTTTTTAAAAGGTTACGTTTGCAAGATATAAAAAAAATTGGATATTTCCGTGCACGTTCACAAAAAAATAAGAATAATCAGCCCCTGCTTTACAACATACTTTTACCTACCAGCTAAAAATGTAAAAAATAGAATATAAAAACACGAAAAACACCGAGAGAAAACGTCAATTATCCATTGAAAAAACGGTGTTTTTCGTGTCTTTGTACTCCAAACATACCTTCTTACTGCATGGCTTTTGCCAAGTTTTCCACTAACTGCGGGTCGGACAAATCAGCTTTACCAAACAATACATAAGAAAAATTGTCTGCCAATACTTCTTCCGGATCAATGGCATACGCTGTATTCTTACCTATCCGTTCTTGAAAGTCAGAAACTTGCTCAGGAGCATAAATCGTAGTTATTCCGTTTTGCTGGTAAGGTATAAATTGTTCATTCAAAGGTACAAGCCCTATTTGTATATATTGATTTAAAGAACCCTCTGTATAAGCCCCATCGGTATAAATCACCATGGCACAATTCATTGACTTACCATCTATTGTAAATGGTGCATAACTGTCATGACAACTTACATCCGGATTGGAAATAAGTTTTTGCATCAAATCGGCAGGGAAAACAATCGGACGGTCAAGTACATTAAATCCAATTACAGAATAAACCTTTTTCTTGAATGCAACATCTGCCCTTGTCAAAAGATGGAAAAGTTCATGTGCTATAAGACGTGCCAAATCATCATCTGACGCTTTTTCCAAAACCTGTTCACCGATAGCTATCCAATTCTCACGAGTATAAGCAGCCGCTCCTCCTTCTTCTGCCATAGAAGTTTTCAACAAAATCACTTCGGAAGGAAAAGGAAGTTTCAACTTCTGTTTTTTGATAGCCGCCTCTACTGCCATAAATGCTTTATTCAATTTTGACCGGTCTGCATCGCCCCATTCGCGAGTCGACTCCATAGCCAATGTCAATAATTGTGACTTCCTTCCGTTTAGAGACTGAAGGCGCGCATTGATATCGAACTGGTTCCAGCTGTTAGTATATTGGTCTATGTCGGTAATAAGCATCTGTGCTTCTGCCCGCGTAGCAAAACGATAAGGTATATCGGCCGAAACTTTCTGAGCTTTGCCGGCAACAGCCAACAGCAAAGCACCGACAGTAAAAAGCAGATGTGTCAATTTCATATTCATAATTAGATAGATTAAAAAAGGGAAACCGTCCTCCCTGCCCGAAGATGACGGTCCACCTTCTATATTGGTATTACATTTTATTCTATTGAATATCCGCAATCAATCTTCATCTAACTTTTATCTCTCAAAATAAGACTGGCGGACATTTTCATATTATTCTTTATCCTTCAAAGCTGAAAAGATAAGCTCTTCCAATTCATCAGCCAGTTCGGGATTATCCTGAATACACTGCTTGGCAGCATCACGTCCTTGCCCCAACTTAGTATCGTTATAGCTATACCATGAACCACTTTTCTTGATAATGCCCAATTCTGACCCCAAATCGATAATCTCTCCACTGTGCGAGATACCTTCGCCGAACATGATGTCAAACTCTGCCTTGCGGAAAGGAGGAGCGACCTTGTTCTTCACCACTTTCACACGCACCTGGTTTCCGATTACATCTTCCCCGTCTTTCAATTGGGAGATACGGCGGATATCCAAACGTACGGAAGCATAAAACTTCAAGGCATTTCCTCCGGTAGTAGTTTCGGGATTGCCAAACATTACGCCTATCTTCTCGCGCAGCTGGTTGATGAAAATACACGTGGTATTGGTCTTGCTGATAGCCGAAGTCAGCTTGCGCAAAGCCTGCGACATCAAGCGTGCCTGCAGTCCGACTTTATTGTCGCCCATATCACCTTCAATCTCTGCCTTCGGAGTAAGGGCAGCCACCGAGTCGATAACAATAATATCGATAGCCGATGAGCGAATCAATTGTTCGGCGATTTCCAATGCCTGTTCGCCGTTATCCGGTTGGGAAATCCACAGATTGTCAATGTCTACCCCCAACTTTGCCGCATAGAAACGGTCGAACGCATGTTCAGCATCAATAAATGCCGCAATACCTCCATTCTTTTGTGCTTCCGCAATGGCATGGATGGCAAGTGTTGTTTTTCCCGAAGATTCTGGTCCGTAGATTTCAATAATACGTCCTTTGGGATAACCTCCTACCCCCAATGCCGCATTCAAGGCGATAGAGCCGGTAGGAATGACTTCCACTTCTTCCACATGGTCATCACCCATTTTCATTATCGACCCTTTACCAAAATTTTTTTCTATCTTATCCATTGCAGCCTGCAATGCCTTTAACTTCTCGCTGTTATTCGGTTTCGAAGAAGCACTTTCTACCCCTCCTTCAAATGCCAATTCATCTTTCTTTGCCATACCTTATTCTTTTAGTTGACTAGGTATCAGGTACTAGTTGACCAGGCTCTAAATACATAAGTAAAACTATTTAAAACCTAGTACCTAGTCAACTGGTACCTCGTACCTTCATGATTATTTTAATATCTGCGCCGCATGGTCTTTTGTCTTCACCTCTTTCGGAGAGATGACACGCTCTACGACACCTTCTTCGTTGATAATAAATGTCGTACGGAACGTGCCCATATACTTGCGGCCGCACATGCTCTTCTCACCCCATGCGCCAAATTCCTCGGTCAATTTATGTTCCGTATCAGCAATCAGCGTGAAGGGAAGCTGGTTTTTCTCAATAAACTTCTGGTGCGACTTCTGGTCGTTGATGCTTACACCTACCACTTCATAACCTGCCTTGCGCAGTTCATCGTAATTGTCACGCAGGTTGCATGCCTGAGCGGTGCAGCCCGAGGTCATGTCTTTCGGATAGAAATAAAGCACCACTTTACGCCCTTTGTAATCGCTCAAATGTATTTCTTTCCCGTTTTGGTCCACGCCCAATAAATCGGGAGCCTTGTCGCCTACAATCATTTCTTTAATTAATAATGAATAGTTAATAATGAATAGTGACATCCCCAATGAATAACTAACAACGAAGCAAATCCCGTTAATTAATTATTCATTGTTAATTATTCACTGAATTACAGTTCCAAATCGCCGTCGAATACCTCATGCCACGGCAAGCCGTTCTTGTTCAGTTCGTCCATAAACGGATCTGGGTCGAATTCTTCCACGTTCCATACACCCGGACGCTTCCACAAGCCTTTCACGAACATCATCGCGCCAATCATCGCCGGAACACCCGTCGTATAGCTTACGCCTTGCATGCCGGTTTCCTTGTAGGCTTCCTGATGCGAGCAGTTGTTATATACATAATAGGTACGCTCCTTACCGTCCTTAATACCTCGGATGCGGCATCCGATAGACGTTTCGCCTTCGTAATTCTCGCCCAGGTCTTGCGGATTAGGCAGCACTGCCTTCAAGAACTGGAGCGGCACGATTTCCATTCCGTTATAATTAATCGGCTCGATGCTTGCCATGCCGATATCCTGAATCACACGCAGGTGGGTCAGGTATTCCTGGCCGAAGGTCATCCAGAAGCGGGCACGCTTGATGGTCGGGAAATTCTTCACCAACGACTCCAGTTCCTCGTGATAAAGCAAATACGAGTCGCGCGGACCGATATTGGGATAAGTCAAATCTTTATGGATTTCCAGCGGCTTGGTGGTAATCCACTTCCCGTCCTCGTAATAACGTCCGTTCTGGGTAATCTCGCGGATGTTGATTTCGGGATTGAAGTTGGTGGCGAAAGCCTTATGATGGTTGCCCGCATTGCAGTCTACGATATCCAAGTACTGGATTTCGTCGAAATGATGCTTGGCTGCGTATGCCGTGTATATACCGCTTACCCCCGGATCGAAGCCGCAACCTAAGATAGCGGTCAACCCGGCATCCTCGAAACGTTTCTTATATGCCCATTGCCAGCTATATTCGAAGTGAGCCACGTCTTTCGGCTCATAATTTGCCGTGTCCAGATAATTCACGCCCGCTTTCAGGCAAGCTTCCATAATCGTCAGGTCCTGATATGGAAGAGCCACATTAATAACGATTTCGGGTTTAAACCCATTGAATAAAGCCACCAGTTCGTCTACATTGTCTGCATCTACCTTAGCGGTCTTGATGTTGGGATTGCCGATTGCTTTTACAATTGCATCGCACTTCGACTGGGTACGGCTGGCAATCATCACTTCCGTAAACACCTCGGGATGTTGAGCCACTTTGTGTGCAACCACGGTACCTACACCGCCTGCACCGATAATCAATACTTTACTCATTTCTTATTTTTCAGATTTAATGCCCGGTAAACGTTACCGTTCACCCTGCAAAGATATAAATTTTTCCGAAACTTCATGCAGTATTCCGAGTATATCCGTATTTTTGTAATAGCAAACTATCTAAAACAAGGACAAAATTTATGAAGAAAGTAGTTTTAAAAGCAGCTGTCCTGCTTTGTGCAGGCATAGGAATGAGTGCATGTAAAAGTAGCAAACAAGCCGTACAGCCTATTGACCTGACGGGAGAATGGAACATCGTAACGGTAAACGGCGATAAAATCAATGCTGCCAACACACCATTTATCGGACTGGACATGAAAGAAAAACGAGTATACGGGAATGCCGGATGCAACCGGATGACAGGAAGTTTCGAGATAGACTCATTACATCCGGGGAAGATACAGTTCGGACAAATAGGAACGACCCGTATGATGTGTCCGGATATGGAAACAGAAAGCAAAGTATTGCAAGCATTGGACAACGTAACGGGATACACCGAAACAGACCAGGGCTTAAGCCTGACCGATGCAGAAGGCAAAGCACTTATGACACTGGAGAAACGCCAGCTCCCCGCTTTTTCCATCAATGACCTAAACGGTGAATGGATTGTCAGTGCCATCGGCAATACACAACTTGGCAAAACCGAAAACACGCCGTTCCTAGCTTTCGATATCGAACAGAAACGGGTACACGGCAATGCCGGTTGTAATGTTATCAATGGAAGTTTCTCGCAAGAAGAAGGCAAAGATAACTCGTTGAAATTCTCACAAATGATTTCCACGATGATGGCTTGCCCTGATATGGAAACTGAACGTCAGATTCTGGAAGCACTGAGCAAAGTGAACAGCTTCTCTTCCAACCAAGACCAAACCCTCGCCCTGCTGGACGAAAATGGTACCGAAGTTCTGACGCTGACACGCAACACAGGTGAAAAGCTTTCGGGCAACTAATCACTTGACTGCAACACGGCTTGATGTTGATTGCATGGTGGATTGCACCTATATTCATCTAAAAAACTCAAATCGTAACCGCATCCACCTCAATCCGCATCAAGCAGCGTTTCTTTCACTTCATACGCTCGAAACGATAAATGAAAGAAACCATGGCATACCCTCTCAATTGTTCTTCATACCGTTCGCTGAAAGCCGTAGCACTGGCATAACGCGTAAAGCTTTTCCGCTGGCTCAGGATATCTGCCCAGTAAACTGACAATTCTCCTCGCCTCTCTTTCAAGAACTTCCACGAAATTTTCAAGTTCCACAAAAGTTCATTATCGCTTTTTCCATCCATACCGGTTCCACTACGGAATACATAACCGGCATCTGTACTTACCATGAAATGAAACGGCAAATTAACCGAACTTTCTATGCCGCACGTATAGTTCCGGGTATACGTATTACGGTTCTGTAACGAGTTCTTCGATTGGTAAAATGTCCATGTACCAGTCAAATCAATATTGCCCCACGACGGCAAGTAAGCCAACCGCACATTACTGCTCAATGTAGTAGCCCCCGTCACACTCCGGCTATTCTGAGTCCCGTCTTCATTGATTAAACTCACGTTGCGGTCGTATCCTCCCGAAGCATTTATGTTCACATGAAATTGCTTGATGCGCTTGTCGTAATACCCGTTTCCCATAATCCCCCAATTACCGTTAATATTAACCGGAAGAGTCTCGCGTCCTCCTGTCTCTCTATCATAATAGGTAGCACGCGTCACCGCGTTGAAAGTCTGATTCCACATAAGCGAAGCCATAAAACCTTTTTGGAAATTGTTGAATATCGCATGCATCGAATGCCGGTACGAAGGACGCAAGTGCGGATTGCTCCGGCGAATATACAAGGGCGAACTGTAATCGGTAGGTGCCATCATATCTTCCAACCGAGGCTGCGAAGTATTCCCGTTATAACTTAACACAAAAAAACGTCCGTCTTTCTGGTACGAAAAACTCAGTTGCGAACGCCATTCTACCGAACGTACCACTGTATCAGCATAATGTTCGCCCGTAGCCTGTTCAATAGAACGGCGTTGGGGAGTCATGTCCACACTTGCCACCATTCCCCAAACTTCATCCGTATAGTTGTAACGAAATGAAAGATTATGTCCAAGGGTACGACTATGACTTCTTGTACGCAAACTATCCACCTCATCCACTTCATATCCTTCCGGCAAAGCACCTAAGACAAAATGTCCGGTTTCCCGACGAGACAAATCATAAGTCATACCGTCTAAACATTCATAATCATTCTCTAATCCGTACGAAAGCTGTATATGTGATTTCTTGGTAAAAGCATGTGTATAGCCCAAACGCACTTCATCATTCATCGAGCTTTGAGGCGTATGGCGGTACTGGTTCTGGTAATAAAGCGAATCACCTCCCGACACATTCTGCAATTGGTAATAGTCTATAGAAGAAAGTGTATAAGCATGCTGGCGGTTCTTTTGATAAGTATGGTTGACATCAAGGCTTAAAAAATCTCCCTTCGTGCCGATTTTCTGCACCAGTTCCAGGCGCAAATCATAATTGAAACGTTTGCCTCGCCCCAAAGTTTGCTGACGGTTGTCGTTTATCCACATCTCCCTGCCTATCTCGTCAATATGGGCAAAAGGTGCTTTCGTGTCAGCATCCAGAGGAGCATTGAAAGTAGCGGTACGGCTTTCGTTCCGGCTTTCATCATCGCCATAACCTCCCATAGCAGAAAAGATAAGAGTGGTCTGCTTGCTGATATCCCAGTTCATATCGAAACGTCCATTCGTATTCTGGTTCTTCCCCAACTGATCATTTTCCGACAAAAGATACTGATTACCACTACTCAAGTATTGTTCACTATATGTCCCTGATTGCCCTCCGTCACGGTTATACATGTAATTGACATTTCCCGACAGACTTAATCCTTCTTTCACATTCTTCGAAACATTCAGGTTGACCGAATTGGAAATGTTGTCTTCATCAGCGGTGGTAGAATTGCGGTTAGTCGAACGTGCGCTTACCATAAAATTATCCCCATTCTCTTTAAAACGCATCATCCTGCCATTCAGATCACGACGTTTGTGCGTGCCATAACCAGCTTCAATATTTGCCAGCAGGGTTCCATTAAACTCCCGTTTGGTTTGCAAGTCGAGCACATAATTTTTCTCATTCGATTTCATGCCGGTAATCTTTTCCTGTTTTGTCGGTTTGTCATACACTTTCAGCTGGCTGACAAATCTAACAGGCAGGTTTTCCAGAACCACATCTTTGTTTCCACGGAAAAAGTCTTTCCCGTTTACCGTAATCTGCCGAATAGGATAGCCGTTAAATTTCATTTCTCCGCTCTTCGGATCATACGACAACCCAGGGATGCGCCGTACCAAGGCTTCCAAATATGAACCTTCGGGAGTAGGAAATGCCGCTACATTGTAAATGGTAGTATCCCCCTTCTGTTCCATCGGTTTAAGTGGAGCTGTCACTATCACTTCCGAGAGACGTAAAGCTTCATCATGCATCCGCAACGTTCCCAACCGGATAGTATCTCCCACTTCATCAAGTACTTTCAGCAAAGGAACACATCCGGTAAATGAAGCCCTCAATAAATAGCCGATTTTACTTTTTCTCTTGAAGTCTAGACAAAAATGTCCACTGGTATCCGTAACCACACCTTTCACCAAGAGCGTATCCGGTAAACGAAAAACCGCCACGTTGGCATATGAAAGAGGTTCTTCATGATTCCCGTTTTCCAATACCAACCGTCCGGTCACTATCTGATGTTGAGCTTGTGCGGCTGTTATTCCCAAGAACCATCCGATTGCTATATATATAATAAGGTATAGATATTTCATGACTCTTTTGCTAACGAAAGGGCAAAAATAACGAAAAACCCGACACATCCGCATTAATAAAGTCTAAATCGAACAGTAACAACCTGCCAATACTGCATTGATATCCGGTTCGAAAAAGCCACAATCTGCACTTCTATCCGACACACTGTCTAAGCATATCTATTTAGCTTGTCAGTTTCGACCGACATTTTGTCAGTCCACACAAAACAAAACAAAGGACTTTTACGCTTGGCACGGCATTTGTTTACTAATAAGCGTAACGCTTCGGTGTTACAAAATCAACTTAATTAGCAAACAAATAAAAAAAATACAATTATGGGAAAGATTATTGGTATTGACTTAGGAACTACAAACTCATGTGTAGCAGTATTCGAAGGTAACGAACCGGTTGTGATTGCCAACAGCGAAGGCAAACGCACCACTCCTTCAGTCGTAGCATTCGTAGACGGCGGCGAACGTAAAGTGGGCGACCCCGCTAAGCGTCAGGCTATCACGAACCCGAAACGTACAGTATATTCTATCAAACGTTTCATGGGTGAAACATACGACCAAGTTCAGAAAGAAATCTCTCGTGTTCCTTATCAAGTAGCAAGAGGAGAAAACAATACACCGCGTGTAGACATCGACGGACGTCTGTACACTCCGCAGGAAATTTCAGCCATGATTCTTCAGAAGATGAAGAAAACCGCTGAAGATTATCTGGGCCAGGAAGTAACCGAAGCCGTTATTACCGTTCCGGCATACTTCTCAGACTCACAGCGTCAGGCAACGAAAGAAGCCGGACAGATTGCAGGACTGGACGTGAAACGTATTGTCAACGAACCGACAGCAGCCGCTTTGGCATACGGTGTCGACAAAGCCAACAAGGACATGAAAGTAGCTGTGTTCGACCTCGGTGGCGGTACATTCGATATTTCAATACTGGAATTCGGTGGCGGCGTATTCGAAGTATTGGCAACCAATGGTGATACACACCTGGGTGGTGATGACTTCGACCAAGCTATCATCAATTGGCTGGTTCAAGAGTTCAAGAACGATGAAGGTGCCGACCTGACTACTGACCCGATGGCTATGCAACGTCTGAAAGAGGCAGCTGAAAAAGCAAAGATTGAATTGTCTTCTTCTTCATCTACCGAAATCAACTTGCCGTACATCATGCCGGTAGCCGGTGTGCCCAAGCACTTGGTTAAGACACTGACTCGTGCTAAATTCGAACAATTGACCCACGATTTAATCCAGGCTTGTCTGGAACCGTGCAAGAAAGCCATGAGCGATGCAGGCTTGAGCAACTCGGATATCGACGAAGTCATCCTTGTAGGTGGTTCTTCACGTATCCCGGCAGTTCAGCAACTGGTTCAAGACTTCTTCGGTAAAGTTCCTTCAAAAGGTGTAAACCCGGATGAAGTAGTAGCCGTAGGTGCAGCTATTCAGGGTGCCGTATTGAACAAAGAAGCTGGTGTAGGCAACATCGTATTGCTGGATGTCACTCCGTTGACCTTGGGTATCGAAACCATGGGTGGTGTCATGACCAAACTGATTGACGCCAACACGACTATCCCGTGCAAGAAGAGCGAAGTATTCTCTACGGCAGCCGATAACCAGACCGAAGTGACTATCCACGTATTGCAAGGCGAACGTCCGATGGCAGCACAGAACAAGTCAATCGGTCAGTTCAACTTGACAGGTATCGCTCCGGCTCGCCGTGGTGTTCCCCAGATTGAGGTTACATTCGATATCGATGCCAACGGTATTCTGAAAGTATCTGCCAAAGATAAGGCTACCGGCAAGGAACAGGCTATCCGTATCGAAGCTTCCTCTGGCTTGAGCAAAGAAGAAATCGAACGTATGAAAGCCGAAGCATCTGCCAATGCAGAAGCCGATAAGAAGGAACGTGAGAAAGTAGATAAGCTGAATCAGGCAGACAGCTTGATTTTCACCACCGAAAATCAGTTGAAAGACCTTGGCGACAAGATTCCTGCCGACAAGAAAGCTCCTATCGAAGCCGCTCTTCAGAAATTGAAAGATGCCCACAAGGCTCAGGATTTGGCAGGCATAGACACCGCAAGCGCAGAACTGCAGGCTGCCTTCCAAGCCGCAAGTGCTGAAATGTACGCACAGACCGGTGCTCAAGGCGGTGCACAAGCTGGTCCGAACGCAGGTCAGGCAAACAACAGCCAAAGCACAAACAACAAAGACAATGTGCAGGATGCTGATTTTGAGGAAGTGAAGTAAGTATCAGTAAACAACGATAACTAACGATAGTAAAATAGGGTGTAACTCAATGAGTTGCACCCTATTTTCGTTTTAATGCTTTCGGATGTATTTGCTTGTTTCTCGGATTTTTATTGTATATTTGTACCATATTTGTACCGACACTTAAAAGTAGATAATGTGACACATAATACGTTGTCGGTGCTGATAGTGAATGGTTTATATTAAAAAGACAGCTATGCCAGCAGCAAAATTCGAGATTGTACGCAAATGTAAGGTCTGCGGAGAATTGTTCAAAGCGAAGACCATTGAATCTTGGTATTGCTCCCCAAGATGCTCCAAGATAGCGTGGAAACGCCGTAAGGATGAGGAACGAAAAATGCAAAGATTGGACGAGGTTGTAAAGAAGATACCTGAGTCCAGAGATTATATCACCGTTCCTGAAGCCTATGCTTTGTTTGGGATCAGCAAGGAAACTCTATATCGCCTGATTCGCAAGGGCTGCATTTCAAGCGTGAACGCTGGCCAAAGACAAATCCGTGTAAGTAAGGATGAATTAATGAAGCTATATCCACTGCGAAAGAAAGCCTTGACAAAGTCGAAGCCTGTTGCCAAACTTTACAGTCTGGAGCCAAAGGACTGTTACACCATCGGTGAAATAGCTAAGAAATATCATTTGGACGACAGTACGGTGTATCTTCATATCCGTAAATACTCTATCCCCACCCGACAGATAGGGAATTTTGTCTATGCACCCAAGAAAGAAATTGATAATCTATATAAAGGAGCGAAGCAATGAAAAAAGCGTTGGTCAATACACGAGTCTCGGTAAAACTCCGCAAGTCGGAATACCGTGAGGAATGGTATCTGTATGTTGAAGCCTATCCGGTTTTTCAAGCAGATAAGTCCACCCCTCAAAGAGTGCGTGAATATTTGAACCGCACCATTACCACTCCCATTTGGGATAAGTCCCAAAATGCCCGATCAGGCAAAAACGGCAAGATTACCTATAAGCCTAAACGCGATTTGAATGGCATTATACAATGTAAATCGCAGTTAGACCAGGAAGCATGTATTTATGCCGACAAGGTAAGGAGCCTGCGGCAGAAGGAATACGACAATGCCTCATTGTATTCGGAAACCGATGCGGAACAGGCGGAGCAGTTGGAACGTTCTCGTTGCAACTTTATCGAATACTTCGACCATGTGCAGCAGTTGCGTCACGCCCATAATTCTGATTCCATTATTGTCAACTGGAAGCGGGTACATGATTTGTTGAAAATCTTTGCGAAAAGCGATACTATCCTTTTCTCACAAATAGATTTGAAGCTGATAGAATCATTCCGTATGTTTCTGCTGAATGCCCCACAGGGCGGTAGCAAGAGTGGTACTATCTCGCAAAATACGGCTTCCACCTATTTCTCTATATTCAAAGCTGCGTTAAAACAAGCGTTCATAGACGGCTATCTGACGGTTGATGTATCTGCAAAAGTCAAAGGCATTCAAGGAAAGGAAAGCCGTAGGGAATATCTGACGGTTGATGAGCTAAACCGTCTGGCGCAAACACCGTGCGACCCGTTGTTGAAACGCGCATCATTATTTTCTGCCTTGACAGGACTCCGCCATTGCGATATACAAAAATTGAAGTGGTCAGAAATAGAGGAATTCAATGGCGGTTACCGTTTGAATTTTACCCAGCAAAAGACAAAAGGGGTTGAATACATGCCTATATCCGAGCAAGCCTACCAGTTATGCGGTGAACGCCGGGACGGTGATTTGTTAGTCTTTGCCGGACTTCCCGACCCGTCATGGATTAACCGTCCCATAAAGAAATGGGTAGCAGAAGCAGGAATAACGAAGCACATCACCTACCATTGTTTTAGGCACTCGTATGCGACCCTACAACTTGCTGGAGGAACAGATATTTATACAGTCAGCAAGATGCTTGGCCATACTAATGTCCGTACCACACAAGTGTATGCAAAGGTGGTTGATGCTAAAAAGGAAGAGGCGACAAAGACAATTAAGCTGGATTTGTCTGTGACCGAATGACCTTTATTTATACTCCTACTTATGTCATAAGCCATCTACATTTTCCATGCAGATGGTTTTTTATTTCTGTGCATTCTTATCTTCACAACCTTATGATTCGATGATGATTCCCTTATGGCGAGAGGCATAAACGAAAAAATCTAATAATGGAATTTTCCATTATAGGTGCTGATAATCAGCGTATAACGTTTATGATTCTTATGACCTGCTGATGTTTCTTTATGTGATGTTTGTCACCCATAAATCAGTATTAGGATTTTCTATTATTTCGCGGAAGAAATTAAATGATAACAATATGAACGATAAGGACATCACATTCGAGAACTTACCTAAAATTATGTCTTGGGTGATAGACAAGTTGAACAAACTTGACTCCAAGCTCGACAGTTTGAACAGCATTCCGCAAGTCCCATCAGCTGACCAATGGATGAACTTGAAAGAATTGTGTGAATATCTACCCAGCCATCCTGCAGAACAGACTGTTTACGGATGGACAAGCTGTCACCAAATACCATTTCACAAGAGAGGCAAGCGTATTATGTTCCTCAAATCGGAAATTGACGCATGGCTTCATGCCGGCAAGCGGAAATCGCAGAAAGAGTTGGCGGAGGAGGCTGCACAATTTATCAACGCCAGACAAAAAAAACGTTCTAATGGGTTCATTTAACTTGTGCAACAACATCAGAATAAAGTTCAAGGGTGTCACTCAAAACAAGATACCCTTGAGCATGTTTTTCCTTTTTATGACTTTGGTATGATGGTAGGTATGTGTATAACGACAATCATCTGCTGGGGACTGAATAGCATCCGTTTATTCCTTATGGTTAAGAAAATAAAAATGGCAAGTAAACTAAAACCATAAATCCTTGCCACTTGCGGAATATTATAGTTTGCAGAAAATAGTTATAAAAATATTTGTAGAATTTATAAATCAAATATTTAAGAATAAAACTAAATGCAAATCTAATAGCAATAAATCATTTGTATTCAATATATTATGTAGATTTTAATTCTTATCAACTAATCAATAAGTCTTGTCTTTGTATATTAGTGCGTATGTTTTTGTTTCATTTTTGTTTCTTATTTCAATATATATTTGTTATTTTTGTATAGCTCAATCAATAAATCAACAGTCATGGCAAGACCGAGGAAAATCAACAAGGCCAAAGAGCCAATCCGGCTTAGAATGAAAGACCTAAGTAACGGTAACAAGAGCTTGTATCTGGATATATATCGTGCCGGAAAGCGCTCTTATGAATACTTAAAAATGTATTTAATCCCGGAAACCGATTACAATGCAAAGATGCAGAACCAAGCCACACTCACTGCGGCCAATGCCATTAAGTCTAAACGCATCATCGAAATAATCAATAGCGAAGCAGGCATCAAACAAGAGACAGACACTTCCAAGGTTTACTTGCTGGACTGGATGGAGACATATATGGAAAATCAAGCCAAGCGTGGCAAGAAGGATAGAAACCAAATAAAGAAAACCATAGATATTCTCAAGGCATACGGGGCAGAGACCGTCACGATGGACATGATAGACAAACCGTTTTGCCAAGGTTACATCAACTACTTGACAACAGAATACCGTCCGAAAGGAAAAACTGTGTCGAATTTTACCATTCACACCTATTATCAAGTTGTCAATGGAGCACTGAACGCTGCCGTCCGTGCGGATATACTGAGTGAAAATCCGTTCAATAAAATCAGCAGCTCGGAAAAGATACATAAGCCGGAAAGTAAGCGTGAATACATGACGATAGACGAAGTGCGCTCTTTGATAAAAACGCCCACGAGCAATGAGGCTGTGAAAGGAGCCTATTTGTTTTCATGTTTCTGTGGATTACGCATAAGCGACATCAAAGGACTGACATGGGAAAACGTGTATTGCGACAGCGGACAATACCACTTGGAGGTGATGATGCAAAAGACGAAATCGCCTTTGTATCTGCCATTGTCATCCGAGGCATTGAAATGGCTGCCGGAACGGGGAAATAAATCCGGTAAGGAAAAGGTGTTCAAGCTTCCTTCTTCTGCCGGGATAAACAAACTGTTGAAAACTTGGGCTCAGAAGGCAGGTGTCAGCAAGCATATTACCTTTTGCACAGCCAGGCACACGTTCGCCACGATGATGTTGACGCTTGGCGCAGACCTTTATACAACTTCCAAATTATTAGGGCATACCGATATGCGGACAACCCAGATTTACGCCAAAATCGTTAACCGTAAAAAAGACGAGGCCGTAAACTTGGTCAATGGACTGTTCGGGTAACGGCCTATGGCATTTCCGTTGCAGAACAAATAGTAAGCAGTGCTTTTAAGCGGTACGTCACAGTTAAGTATAATAATAGTTACAACCATATTATTCCATAACACTTTAAAAACAAGAGACAATGAAGAATCAGATTGTCATCCCTCTCTCTCTCTTTTTGAGGGTAACTGCAATGAGTGCCCGCTACAGGGCAAGAACCCGTTTATAGGCAAAGACGGCCTTTACAACTTGGTTTATGCCGCTTATAGGCAATATTCGGATGAGGTAATGGTAAAAGGCAAACTGTACAGGAGGTACGTGGAAGATTTCCTGAACGGACATACCCATTCCATTTGCCCATGTTATCGTGGAAAGAACGAATACGGAAAGAACCTCGGCATCATCAAAGGCATACTTCAAAGCCGCCAGAATACCGTGGAGGAACTTTGGCGTAAAGGGTATTTCGAAAAGGGAGACTTTACGGTCATGCAGCGGCTTTACGACACTACCGACAAGCCGTTACCCCATGAACCTGAAGCACCAGCCTTACGAAATGGCACAAGCCGTCTAACGCTTGAGTGCTATCTCAATACAGAACAAATGAGTCTCATCGCGCAATGCGTAAATGAGGCTCATTTGTTTTCTGATAAAGTCTCAACTGATGATATAGAGGCCCTGTTGCATTGTAAGGAGGGATTCCACCTTTATGCCAAGCGGCTTAATCAGATAGCTAAACTATTCGACCGCTTGAGTTTTCATCACCTTATCTGCCATAACTGGCAAAGTGTATTATCCGAGAACTGTCTGCTCCGCTCTTCGAGAACCGGATTGCCCGTCAGCCGCAGCAACCTCTCTTCCGCATTGTCGCAGTTGAATAAGAGGGACGATGCCACCGCGGACCATATCGAACAGATAGTGAAAGAAGTGAAAGCAATGGGGCAAACTGACAGAAACACAAACATCTGAAACGCCAAAGAATGACAGTTGGAATGATACGTGAGAACTGTCATTCCCCTTAATGGCAAAAGAGAACGGCTTCACTCTACCTTTGTCCTCCGAGACCGGACGGTCTTGGAGGATAACCCTCCTTTTGTCTAATGTAAAAATGATTTCAATTATGCAAACGATTATGGAACGCATGGAAGAGCGTCTGTCTTCCGTGGAAGCCACCCTGCAACAGTTGGGACCTGTACAGGTCTTGCAGGAACGCTTGTCGCAACTGGAACAAAACATCTATTCGACCAAGAACATGCTGACCTTTGATGAAGCCTGCCGATACCTCGGCGTATCGGAAAGCCTGCTGTACAAGCTGACCTCCACCAAGGACGTGCCGCACTTCAAGCCAAGGGGCAAGATGCTGTACTTTTCCAAGGCGGAACTGGACGCATGGCTCAGCCAGAATCCCGTCAAGACCTTGAAGCAGGCCTCGCAAGAGGCGGCTGACGAGGCCCGGATGACACCTTATTTTAACAGAAAGCGTTATGGAAAGAGAACGAAATGACAGTTGCGTACAGGAAACGGCTGCTGATGACAGCCGCCTGTCGAAGATTCTCAATGACGCACTCATCAAGGCAACGGACACTTACGAGAACCCTCCTCAGATTATCTGGGTGGACAATTCTACCATCGCGACTCTCGGCAATTTCAGCGCATCGACCGGCAAGGCCAAAAGCCGCAAGACCTTCAATGTGTCCGCCATCGTAGCGGCGTCACTGGCGGGCGGCAAGGTGCTGAACTACCGCGCCTGCCTGCCGGAAGGCAAGCGGAAAATACTCTATGTGGATACAGAACAAAGCCGGTTCCACTGCCACAGCGTACTGGAACGCATCCTGAAACTGGCCGGATTGCCCACCACGGTGGACAACGAGAACCTGGATTTTATCGGCCTGCGCGAATACACTCCGACCCTGCGCCTGCAGCTCATTGACTATGCGCTGCGCCGGGAAAAGGGCTACGGGCTGGTCATCATCGACGGCATCCGCGATCTGATGTATGACATCAATAATGCCGGGGAGTCCGTGGAACTCATCAACAAGCTGATGCAATGGTCGTCACGTTACGACCTGCACATCCATTGCGTGCTGCACCTGAACAAGGGCGACGACAACGTGCGCGGTCATATTGGCACTGAGCTGAACAACAAGGCGGAAACGGTGCTGGTCATCAGCAAGAGCAGCAACCATCCGGAAGTGAGCGAAGTCCGCCCGATGCACATCCGTGACAAGGATTTTCTACCGTTTGCCTTTCAGGTCAGCGAAGACGGGCTGCCGGAGGCGGCGACCGGATACTCTTTCGAGGAAACTCCCAAACGAAACGTGCGCACCAACTTCAGGGAACTCTCTTTGGAGCAACACCAGAAAGCATTGGAAACCGCTTTCAACGGGAAACCCATAAAAGGATTTGAGAACACCGTGCAGGCCCTTTGCGCCGGTTATGCCTCCGTTGGTTTTGAACGCGGACGCAGTGTCATGGTCAAGCTGTTGCAATACCTGACTGACGAGCTGAAACTGGTAACCAAGCACGACAAGTGCTTCTATTACGGTGACGCAGGGACTGAAGCCGGACTGTTTGAGGATGGCAGAACGTAAAAACACTTCGGAAAACGCTTTTCTTTAGTCCGTGTATATATAATAGATATACGAAGTAAAGCGTTCAGAAAGCGGAAACACTGCATACAGGAACACAGAGAAAAAACGGAATAAACATTAATGTCATTATGAACATATCAGAAGCAAAGAAAATACGGATAGTGGACTACCTACGGTTTCTGGGCCACGAGCCGAAAAAAACACAAGGCTGGCAATATTGGTATCTTTCCCCTTTCCGGGAAGAAAAGACACCTTCTTTCAAGGTCAACGACCGCCGCAATGAGTGGTATGATTTTGCATTGGGCGAAGGCGGAGACATTATCGACCTGGGCAAGCAACTGTTCGGGACCACTTCCATAGAAGAAATATTAAAGAAAATCGAAGGACGTGCCTCCGACTGTCGGCGTATTCACCCTTTCACCAGCTTTCAGGAACGTGTGAAAGAAGAAATGAGGGATGTACAGGTAACGGCGCTCGGTCACCATGCCCTGCTGTCCTACCTTGTTTCCAGACGCATCGACCTGTCGATAGGCAGGCAGTATTGCAGGGAAATACACTACGAACTGAGGGGCAAACATTATTATGCCATCGCTTTCGCCAACCGTTCCGGCGGCTTTGAAGTTCGCAACCCGTATTTCAAAGGCTGTCTTGGCTGTAAGGACATTACCCTTGTCAGACACGGTAAACCGGGAATGCAAGACCGCTGTTGTGTGGTGGAGGGCTTCATGGATTTCCTGTCCTACCTGACCTTACAAAGTAAAGGCGACAAGGACATCTGCCGTGAAGAGCCGTGTGACTTCATCGTGCTGAACTCCGTCCACAACCTGAAAAAGTGTCTGGAATGGCTGGACGGATACCGGCATATACATTGTTACCTCGATAACGACCTTGCCGGACGAAAGACGACCGAAACCATCGCCGGACTGTACGGGGAACGGGTGACGGACGAATCCGACCGTTATGCAGGATATAAAGACCTTAACGACTGTCTGCTCGGGCGAAGCCAATAACCGTTCGTGCCGACAAGCAACTACAGGCTGAAAAAGTCCTTTCAGCCTTCCGTAAAGCCTTCCGTAAACGGAGGGCTTTTATTGTGTCCATACTCCGTGGAATTTCATATTTGAGTATGATTTTAGAGTATGATTTGAGGTATAATTATAAATCGGGTTAAGAAAATAAAGAAATATACCCGGACATTCTTTTTTGTCAAGTTTAGCCTGTTATTTTGTGCCTGTATTCGGGAATACAAGCAGTATATTCCAGTTTGTATCATTCCGGGACATTTACTTGCATAAACAGAGAAATTAAAAATCATACTTAAAATGAGTCCGTTTTTCATATTCGCCATTGTGCTGACCATCGCCTACCTTATATACTATACGGTGGTCATACTCCATGACCTGTATGGCAAGAAGGGCGAGAAGAAGCCCGAAGAGGAATTCTTTGAAATCGACACCTCCGAAGATGCGGAAGAAAGCGTGGAGGTGAGCGAGAGCGAGATGGGGTTCAGCGTAGGCGGCAACGATTACGAGGTGGGCATGGATAAACCGTCGCCTGTACCTGTTGCAGGACGTCAAGAAAATACTAAAGACGAAAGGGAATCCAAGGGAAAAGCTCTGGAAAAGGTGAAGGCAAAGGTGGAAACGAAACTGGAGGAGTTCAATTCTGAAATGTCCAACCCGTACTACAATCGGCAGCTTTACAAGCTGATGATGAGCGGAGGACGGATGGACGGGCATCCGGCCATAGAAGCCATCCCCGTAAGAAACGAAATCTGATGACAACGAATGAGCAAGACAAAAAACACCCTGACGGTATCGCTCGCGGCGGCCATGCCCGTCTTGGCGTTTGCCAAAGGCGGCAGCGTGGACTACAGCTGGGGTGCGGACGCACTGGCGACGATGCACGACTATGTCATCACGTTGGCTCTGTACGTCCTGTACCTGTGCTACGCCATTGCCGCCATCATGGCAGTCATTTCAGCCGTGCAGATCTACATCAAGATAAACATGGGTGAGGACGGGGTGACCAAATCCATCGTGACGCTCATCGGCGCGTGCCTGTTCATCATCGGCGCATCCATCGTCCTTCCGGCCTTTTTCGGCTACCGCATATAAAGAGACCCAAACATATAGTAACCATCAAAATTTAGAAGCATGATTGAAAGATTGAGACAGAAAGTGAAAACGACGCTCTTCTCCGAAAGGGCGAAGATGCTTTTCTTCATGTTGCTGGTCGGTGTGACGGCAGCCGTGGCGCAGAACTCCGCAGGAGACTACACCGCAGGCACCAACGCACTGACGACGGTGACGGAAGAAATCGCCAAGTATGTGCCCATCGTGGTGAAGCTCTGTTACGCCATTGCCGGTGTGGTTGCCGTGGTCGGTGCCATTTCCGTGTACATCGCCATGAACAACGAGGAGCAGGACGTAAAGAAGAAGATCATGATGGTCGTCGGCGCCTGCATCTTCCTGATTGCGGCCGCACAGGCATTGCCGCTGTTCTTCGGCATCACCACCTAAAGCAAGGAAAGGATGGGAAACGGGAAAGAGCGTTTTCAGGATTACCCGGTATTCAAGGGGCTGCAACGGCCTCTTGAATTTCTGGGCCTTCAGGGCCGCTACATCTATTGGGCGGCTGGCAGCGCGGGCGCGTCCATAGCCGGATTCATCGCAGGCTACTGCCTGGCAGGGTTCGTCGCCGGGCTCGCCATCCTTGCCGTGCTTGCCTCGGCAGGCGCGGCACTCATCCTCTTCAAGCAGCGCAAGGGCCTGCACAGCAAGAAGGATGGACGCGGCATATACATCTATGCCCGTTCCAGACAGATATGAAGCACTTAAATACAAACCGGATGCCTGATGTGTGGCATGAACGAGAATGTTGAACGCGGCAGGCTCTCTCCGCAAGGACGGGGCCTGCCTTTATTGAATGGAAAAGGAACATGGTAACTTACATCTTATTATCCTTCGCGGCCCTTTGCCTGGGCATGGCCATTTCCGTCAAGGCTTTCGGCACTGGCGGAAAGCGCAAGCACATCTTCCAGGACATCTACTTCTCCGTGGAGGACACGGAAGGCATCGGCGTTCTCTACACCAAGACCGGGGAATACTCCGCCATACTGGAAATGGAGAATCCGGTGCAGAAGCATTCGGCCGACACAGACAGCTATTACGACTTCACCCGCCTGATGTCCGCACTGGCCCAGACGCTTGGCGAAGGGTATGCCCTGCACAAGCAGGACATCTTCGTGCGCAGGAGGTTCGAGGAAGAAAGCGGCAAGAGGCACGAGTTCCTGACGGAAGCCTACTTCCGCTACTTCAAGGGGCGTGTCTATACCGACAGCATGACCTACCTGACCGTTACCCAAGAGGCCAAGAAAAGCCGACTGTTTTCCTATGACGGCAAGAAGTGGCGCGACTTCCTCGTGAAGATACGCAAGGTGCATGACCAGATGCAGGACGCAGGCATCCGTGTACGCTTCCTGGGCAAGCGTGAAGCCAGCCGCTATGTGGACCGCTTCTTCGCCATGAACTTCCGCGACAAGGTAGTGTCCATGACAGGCTTCAAGGTGGATGAGGAGTGCATTTCCATGGGCGACAGACGCTGCAAGGTGTACAGCCTGGTGGACGTGGACTGCGTCAACCTGCCGACCGTGATACGTCCTTACAAGAATATGGAGGTGAACGGCGCGGAAATGCCCATTGACCTGGTGTCGCTGGTTGACCACATCCCGAATGCGGAAACCGTGGTGTACAACCAGATAGTGTTCATTCCCGGACAGAAGAGGGAGCTTGCCCTGCTGGACAAGAAAAAGAACCGCCACGCCAGCATACCGAACCCGAACAACCAGATGGCCGTAGAGGATATCAAACAAGTGCAGGAAGTGGTGGCGAGGGAAAACAAGCAACTGGTGTACTCCCACTTCAACCTGATTGTGACCGTCTCGCCGGACACTGACTTGCAGAAATGCACCAACCATCTGGAAAACAGCTTCGGGCGGCTGGGCATCCACATCAGCAAGCGTGCCTACAACCAACTGGAACTGTTTGTCGGCTCGTTCCCCGGCAACTGTTATGCCCTGAACGAGGAATACGACCGCTTCCTGACTTTAGGTGACGCGGCGGCCTGCCTGATGTACAAGGAAAAGGCGCAGCGCAGCGAGGACACGCCGCTGAAAATATACTATACCGACCGCCAGGGCGTGCCGGTGGCCATCGACATCACCGGAAAGGAAGGGAAGGAAAAGCTGACGGACAACTCGAACTTTTTTTGCTTAGGGCCTTCGGGCAGCGGCAAGAGCTTTCATATGAACAGCGTGGTGCGCCAGCTACACGAACAGAACACCGACGTGGTGATGGTCGATACGGGTAACAGCTACGAAGGATTATGCGAGTACCTGAACGGCAAGTACATCAGTTACACGGAAGAGAAGCCCATCACCATGAACCCGTTCCGCATCAACCGTCAGGAACTGAACGTGGAAAAGACCGGTTTCCTGAAGAACCTCGTGCTGCTGATATGGAAAGGATCGCAGGGAACCGTCAGCAAGACCGAGGACAGGCTCATAGACCAGGTAATCACCGATTATTACGATGTATTTTTCAACGGCTTTGACGGCTTCACGCCCATGCAACGTGAGGACTTGCGCAAGAGCCTGCAGGTGGATGCCCGGAACAACGGCTACGGTACATCCGAAACGGAAAAGGAAAAGGCGGAGCGCATCGAAAGGGAGATTGACGAGATTGAGCGGCGGCGCAAAGAACTGAAGGTGGAGAGCCTCTCGTTCAACACTTTCTACGAATACTCGGTGCAGCGCATCCCCGACATCTGTCATGAAAACAACCTAACAGGCATTGACCTGTCAACCTACCGCTACATGATGAAGGACTTTTACCGTGGCGGCAACCACGACAAGACCTTGAACGAGGAAATGGACGGGACGCTGTTCGACGAGACGTTCATCGTATTCGAAATCGACGCAATAAAAGATGACCCGCTGCTTTTCCCCATCGTGACGCTGATTATCATGGACGTGTTCCTGCAGAAGATGCGCCTGAAGAAGAACCGCAAGGTCCTGGTAATCGAGGAGGCGTGGAAGGCCATCGCCAGCCCGCTGATGGCCGAATACATCAAGTTCATGTACAAGACCGCAAGAAAGTTCTGGGCCGGCGTGGGCGTGGTGACGCAGGAGATACAGGACATCATCGGCAGCGAGATTGTGAAAGAGGCCATCATCAACAATTCCGACGTGGTGATGCTGCTCGACCAAAGCAAGTTCAAGGAACGCTTCGACGGCATCAGGGCCATCCTCGGCCTGACCGACGTGGACTGCAAAAAGATATTCACCATCAACCGCCTTGAAAACAAGGACGGGCGCAGCTTCTTCCGTGAGGTATTCATCCGCCGCGGCCACGAAAGCAATGTGTACGGCGTGGAGGAACCCCGCGAATGCTACATGACCTACACCACCGAACGGGCGGAAAAGGAGGCATTGAAACTATACAAGAATGAACTGGGGTGCAACCATCAACAGGCCATCGAAGCCTATTGCCGTGACTGGAACGCCTCGGGCATCGGCAAGTCGCTGGCTTTCGCCCAAACGGTGAACAAGGCCGGACATGTATTGAAACTGGAATCCAAAACAAACGATACAAAGGAATGAAACGTACACTGCTCATCATAACCGTCTTGCTGTCAGCCGCCACATTTCCTGTTCGCGCGCAGTATTACAGCGTGAACTATGACAAGGAAACCGTGGCCGCGATGGCTGCCGCCTTTGCCGCTGAAGCCGTGGCCGAGGGCTATTATGACGAGCAGGTGGCCGCCATCCTGAAACATTACCAGGCCGCCGAGGTGGCCGCAGCCGGGATATTCGCCTCGAAGTTTCTGGAGCGTAAGGCCATGACCGACCTCGGCATCTGGAGCAGCGGCACCGAGAACTATTACTACCGCCGCATCTACAACATGGTGGCCCATAAAATCCTGCCCAAGATTTGGACGGTGGCCGGGATGATGCTGGAAAGCCCGCAGACCGCACTATATTGGGGCAGCTACCTGATGAAGATATGCGACGAGACCAAAAGCCTGTGTATGCAGTTCGAGTCCGTGGTGACGAACTCCACGCTCACGTTCTCCGACATCGCTTTTCTGGAACTCAACCCGGAGATTGCCGCCCTGCTCAAGCTGTCCGACATCGGCGGGGTGGATTGGGAACGGATGCTGGACGACCTGGCGGCGGTACCGGGCAACTTCACCGTTGACAATCTGAAAGCCGACCTCGACAACCTGTACAACATGGGTGTGTCGCTGGCCACCGCCGGCATCGGCAACATCGGCGACGCGCTGCTGCAGCAAAACCAATTCCACGATCTGTTCCAAGGGAAAATCGGCACGGTGCTGACCCTTGCGGAACACTACCACGACCTGTTCAGGAGCGTGGAGAACAGTGTGGGCAACACCCTGCTCGGCATGATCGGCGGCAAGGACAACGTGGCCGGCCTGTTCAGCCTCTCCAACTACAACCTGACGGCATGGATCTCAGACTATATGGAAGAAACCGCCGGGAACTACTACACCCAACGCTGGTACATCGCACGGCGCGACCAAGGTTCGGAAACGCTGTGCGACTACTATCCCCCGACGGACGACAACAGCATCATCAACGGAAGCGCCTGGACGCGCTTCAACACCACGGACGCGAATTTCTATCCCAACTCGGCACAACGGGAGCAAGTCATCGCCAATTCGGAAAACCATGCCGGGTGGTCGAGAAGCCGGGTGCGGCAACTGAACAACGCGAATGAAGGCTTTACCTACAGCATCAGTTACCCGATGAGCGGCTATGTCATCAGCCGGAACGGGAGGCAGACCAAGAAAGCCTACGCCTGCGAGATACACGTGCGGAAAAGCTGGAACAACGTGGAAGAAGTGTATGAGGACGTGTTCGATTCCTATTCGATGGACCTAAACACCTTCAAGGCGCAACTCAACTCCCGCCTCTCGGAGTTCAACGACAACGAGGAGGGCTACGTATATTACATCAGTTCCGACGCAAGGAACTACTACCAGGCGACGGATGCAGCCAAGCTGGCCGGATGCGAGAGCGTGACCATCAGCGTGACCTGCTCGGACGGCGTGACGCTCGGCCAGGGAACGACCCAATACAAATGCCGTGGCTGCGGAAGCTCGCTGGACGGACATTCCAAGGAGTGCGCCATGCAGACCACCGTGACGGACAACGGGCTGGACACGTCGGAACTGGACGGGATGGCACAGGAGGCCGACAGCGAGATAGCCGCCCTACAGGCACAAATCGAAGCGTTGGAAGCGGAGAACGCCGCCCTGCTGGACAAGATAGCCAACGCCAGCGTGGAGGATGCCGCCACCTACCGCCGGGAATACAACCGTAACAAGGACGAGATAAGCCGCCTGAACGGCGAACTGTCCGACTGGCAACAGAAAAGGCAGGACATCACCGAGGCGCAGGCCGAAGCCGCCGCCGACAACAGCGTGGCCACGGACGACTACTACCGCATACCGGCCATCATGCAGGACTGCAAGACCGCCTACGGCCTGACTTGGCAAGGCGAAGGCTCGTGGAACGGCTATTCGTATGTGCGCAAGGCCACCATGCCCAACATCAACGGCGTCATCACGTTCACAGCGACTCTTTCGATAGCCCGAAAGCCCAAATACTTCCTCGGCATCAAGATACACCGCGCCATCCTTCAGATCAGTTGGGAACTGACCTCGGAATACAGCACCACGAGCGTGGCCGACGTGCTGCCCCTCGATGCCACGCAGACGGACGCGGAAAAAGCGGAAACCGTGAACCGGCGCATCTCGGAAATCGCCCGGGAACATCCCGGCTGCGACATCACCACCGAATACGCGAGGAGCGCGCCGCAGGAAGAGAACGCCACAAACGACACCTACCACCTGCTGTGGTCCAGCGACCGCTTGGAGATAGCCCGCGAGGTGGACACCCGCATCACGAACATTTACGCTGACTTAGTGTCGCTGGAGAAGATGATGCACTACAAACGGAGCATCCTTGACGTGCTGAAGGACATCGCCCCAAGCATCGACAGCGACCAAGGGCGCAGGCTGACACTGGTGGAAGAATGCCACGAGCGGTGGATGGAAAATGCAAAGAACCTGCAATCAGGGGAGGACGGACTATGAAATCAGAAATCAGTCATAAGGAACTCACGCAGGTGGACATGGATAATGCCCGGATACTCGGGAAGTCCTCCACTGACCGGGTCCATCGAGACGACATACTTCGGGTAGTTGTCGCGTATGGCCTGCAGGTTGCCGAACTCCCTCACTACGGTCTCTTCCGAGCCGAGCAGGTAAACAGCCTGTACATAAAGCCGGCGCTCATCGCGCACGGCCACGAAATCCACCTCGCCATTACGGAGTATGCCCACTGTTACTTTGAAGCCTTGCGTGACCAGATGGTGGTGGATGACGTTTTCCATCACCTTCTCGATGCTGCCGCGCAGGTTGAACCCGCAGAGCAGGTTGCGCAGGCCGTGGTCAGCAAAATAGAACTTGTTGTTCTGCTCGAAGATGCGCCTGCCGTGGATGTCGTAACGCTGCACGGGGGTGATGATGAACGCTCCGCACAAATAGCGCAAGTAGGTGGACGTAAGCATCTCGGACACCTTCTCGCCGTGCGACTTCATGGTGTTGGTGATGTTCCTCACGGAAATGAGCTTGCCGATGTTGTCGGCCACGAACACGGCCAGGTTCTCGATGAACGTCACGTTGCGTATCTCCTCCCGTGCGATGACGTCACGCAGCATGATGGTATTGTAAACCCCTTGCAGATAATCCCTCACCAGGCTCTCGTCCTCAATGTCATAATGGCAAAGGCCCGGAAGTCCGCCCACGCGGAGATATGCCAGGAGGCTCTTGTCCGTGTCCTCCAGCCCGTGGAAGCGCAGGAAGCCTCTGTACGTAAGACTGTGTATGGGTATCTCCACATAGCGGCCGGAAAGCATGGTACTCAGCTCCGAGGAGAAAATGTACGCGTTGCTGCCGGTGGCCACGATTTGGCAGCGGTTCTCCGCATGGAGGCTGCGCAGTGCGTCCTCGTAGCCGGTTATGTCCTGCACCTCGTCGATGAGCAGGTAGTTGTCGCCGCCTTCGGGCAGGTGTGCCGTGGCGTACCCGTACAGGTCGTCGGCCGTGGCGATGTCCTTGAAGGCGTGAAGCTCCTTGTTGACATACACCACGTTGGCCGCACTCCTGTTGGCTTGCAGCCAGGACTGCAGCTGCTTGAGCATAAAACTCTTGCCGACACGACGTTGGCCGACAAGGATAATCATCATCCCCTTGCCCAGGTGGGATATGATGTGATGAAGATAGGCAGGACGCTCGATTATTTCCATAAGCAAGATATATTGGTGCAAAGATATAAAATACGGATGACAAAAACGAACAATATCTGCAAAAATACAAAATATACATTGGTAAATAAAACAGCATCAGGAAATATGCAGAATACGTTTATATACAGATTAGGCTTTCTCATGGTTCTTTTATGCTGCTTTCATACAGCCGGAAAGGCGCAGTGGAGCTTTGACATCACCTCCATAGAGGCGTACATTAACGACCACAAGAAACAGCGCAGCCTGCTGCTGGCCCGCAGTACGCTGGAATACAGCAACAAGCTGCTGCACGAATACAGCCGGGAGGCGACGGTGGAATACAAGAATATCAATATCGACCTCGACAAGTACACCCGCGCCTTTGACATTATCGACGTGATGTACCAGTCGTTGCGCACCGTGCTGAACGTGAAGGACAGCTACGAGACTGTCCGGGAGCGGCTGTCGGACTACGAGCGGCTGATGGGCGACTTCCATGAAAAGGTCATCCGGCGGAACCGCATCGAGCTGGCCGACACGCTGCTGATAGCCATCAATGCAAGGGCGATACGCAACATTGCGGACGAGGGCGAACACCTGTACCGCTCTTTCTCCGACCTGGTGCTGTACGTCACCGGAGCTGCCGCCTGTTCCACCGCCGACCTGTTGATGGTGCTGGATGCCATCAACACTTCCTTGGATAATATCCAACGCCACCTGAACCGCTCCTATTTCGAGACCTGGAGGTACGTGCAGGTACGCATCGGCTACTGGAAGGAACAGGTGTACCGGCGGAGAAGCATCAGGGAGATGGCGGAGGACGCCTTTTCCCGTTGGAGGGTGGCCGGAAAACTGGACTATTAAAAATTAAGAATGAAGAATGAAAAGTGAAGAACGGAGAATTTGAGAATTGTGTAATCCTATAATTAAATAAGGTATATGAGACATACGGGAACTCTTATCGGTATGGGGCTGCTATGGCTGGCAGGAGGAAACATTCTCCATGCGCAGAGCGTGACCTACAACCATGATTCGTCGAAAAAGAACCAGGTGACGGTAATGGAGACGGGAGGTGGCGCACTGACCCCGGAAATCTATTACACCCTGCTGCACAACAACTACAAGAAGTCGGCAGCCGCCAAGAACAAGCTGTCGTTTCGCACCCAGGCAGGCATCCACCTGTACAACCAGGTGGATGAAGCGGAAGCCATCGACTCGGCGTTGGTCAAACGGGCCGAGATTGAAGCATTGAACATGGCGGACCGGACTGCAGACCTGGCCTGGCTGGCAGAAGGCGGCAAGATAGAGAAGCAAATGGAAAACTTCAAGGGGAACATTGACCGCATCCTCCTTGTGGGCGGCACCCTGTCCGAGAAGGAGCGGTGGACGGAGTATTACAATGTGTATGACTGCGCTATCCGTGCTACCAAGGATGCCTATATGCCCAACGCACAGCGGAAAAAGGAATACCTGCGTATCTACGCTGACGTGGCCCGGCAGAACGAGATACTGGTGAAATATCTCGTGCGGCTGCATAACGCCTCTCTGACGGACGAGTTGCTTTCGGCGACCCATCAACGAACGATTGATAATGGGAACATAGCAGCGAAAGCCTTGAACCGATGGAAAGCCGCCCGCCAGGAAGTGCGTAGCTTATCGTCCGGTGACGGGAACGGAAATACAGACAACGGTAACGGAGAGGAAACAGTGGAAAGGTGACAAGGACGAAATAAGGGAAAAGAAGAAATTACAACCAAATATGAAACGGATATGAATGACAAGATTCAGGTGTTCAATCATCCGAAATTCGGGAATGTCGGCACCATAGAAACGGAGAATGGGAAAGTGCTTTTCAAAGCAACAGATGTCGCAAAGGCATTAGGATACTCAGACTCCCCGAAGGCTGTAAGAATGCACTGTAAGGGGGTGGCCATTTTGTCCACCCCCTCTGAAAACCAGTTCGGTGCGGTCGTGATGCAACCGACCAAGTACATCACGGAAGCGGACATCTACCGGTTGGTGATGCGCAGCAAACTGCCGGAAGCGGAGAAGTTCCAGGACTGGGTTTGCGAGGAAGTGCTGCCCAGCATCCGCAAGCGCGGGGCGTACCTGACCGATGCGGCCCTGCAGCGCGTAGTGACCGAGCCGGATTTTCTTATCGGACTGGCCAACGTCATCAAGGAGGAACGCAGGAACCGCATGGCAGTGGAAGCCCGATGCGAGGAACAGAAACTGCTTATCGGGAAACAACAGGAACAGATTGAGGAACTGGGCAAGCGGACAAACTATGTGGAACTGGTGCTGCAATGCAAAGGTTTGCTCGATATTACCCAGATTGCACAGGACTATGGCTTGTCCGGGCGCAAGCTGAACGCCCTCCTCCATGAAAAGGGCATCCAGTACAAGGACAACCGGCAATGGATTCTGTATGCTCCATACAAGGACAAGGGCTATGTGCATAGTGCCACTCTCTCGCTGGAAAGTGGCAAATCGGTGATGCGCACCCAATGGACGCAGAAAGGAAGGCTGTTCATCTACGAGCGGCTGAAGAAAGACGGCATACTGCCAGTCATGGAACGTGAGCAGGCAATGAAAGTAACCACGGAAAAAGAATAAGTATGGCAGACAACATATTATCCGACTTCGGCATCAACATCCTTGAGGAAGAGATTGATGACGTGATATTCCAGACCAACGAGTTCCTGACCGATGCCACGTTTACCGGTGCTCAAGGTCCGTTCTGGTGGATTCTTCAAATGTGCATGGCACTTGCCGCCCTGTTCGCCATCGTCATGGCAGCGGGCATGGCCTACAAGATGATGGTGAAACACGAGCCGCTGGACGTGATGAAGCTGTTTAAGCCGTTGGCCGTGTCCGTCATCCTGTGCTGGTGGTATCCGCCCGCCGATACGGGCATGACCCACAGCGGAAGCAACTGGTGTTTTCTGGACTTTCTGTCCTACATTCCGAACTGCATCGGGTCGTACACCCATGACCTGTATGAGGCGGAAGCCACGCAGATAGCGGACAAGTTCGAGGAAGTGCAGGAACTTATCTACGTGCGCGACACCATCTACTCCAACCTGCAGGCGCAGGCGGACGTGGCCCATTCCGGCACCTCCGACCCCGACCTGATAGAGGCCACGATGGAACAGACCGGCGTGGATGAAGTGACCAACATGGAGAAGGACGCAAGCCGCCTTTGGTTCACTTCGTTGACTGCAGGTATTGTGGTAGGAATCGACAAAATCATCATGCTCATTGCCCTGGTGGTATTCCGTATCGGGTGGTGGGCGACGATTTACTGCCAGCAAATCCTGTTAGGTATGCTGACGATATTCGGGCCGATACAATGGGCTTTCAGCCTGCTGCCCAAGTGGGAAGGCGCGTGGGCGAAATGGATAACGAGGTACTTGACGGTACATTTTTACGGGGCCTGCCTGTACTTCGTGGGGTTTTACGTACTGCTGCTGTTTGACATCGTGTTGTCAATACAGGCAGAGAACCTGACGGCCATCACCGCATCCACGCAGACGATGGCGGCCTATCTGCAAAATTCGTTCTTCTCGGCAGGCTATCTGATGGCGGCCAGCATCGTGGCCCTGAAATGCCTGAACCTTGTGCCAGACCTGGCCGCATGGATGATACCTGAAGGCGATACGGCATTTAGCACGAGAAACTTTGGCGAGGGTGTGGCCCAACAGGCCAAAATGTCGGCTACCGGGGCGATGCACACCGTATTGAGATGATTATCAACTAAAACAATGACAATATGAAGATTGAAAAGAAAATCGAAAGCTGGTGCCAAGATGCGCATTTCATGGATTTTGTCCACCGGCGTATGCACCAAGAACTGACGGAAAGACCCGAAAACGGGCGTTACGACGACCTCTTTGAGGAACTGGACGAAGCGTTTGACCATGACGACCGCTACATCGAGCCGCTGGTGGAATACCTGACCTGCCGCCTGCATATCGCCAAGCTCTGCAAAAACGCCCGCCAGCGTGAACGGGGCATCTGGTGGGTGTGGTTCCAAGTGGTGATGGAAGGCCATTACGTGCAAGCGTTCTCAGAATACTTTGACCCATTGCTGGCCGAATTGCAAACCACCCTGATGCCCATGCTGTACAAGGAATATGTCCGCCTGAACACCCTAAAAGAGAAATAAGCCTATGGTAATAAAGAATTTGGAAAACAAAATCAAGTTAGTGACCATTCTCTGCTGCTGTTTCCTGCTGGGCTGCATCCTTATCTGCATCGCCAGCATCTGGACGGCACGTGGCATGGTGGCAGACGCTCACAAGAAAGTGTATGTCCTGGACGGCAACGTGCCGGTGCTGGTGAGACAGACCGACATGGAGGAAACGCTCGACGTGGAAGCCAAGAGCCATGTCGAAATGTTCCACCACCTGTTCTTTACCCTTGCGCCGGATGACAAATACATCCGTTATACGATGGAGAAAGCCATGTACCTGGTGGACGAAACGGGACTGGCACAATACAACACGCTGAAGGAAAAAGGCTTTTACTCGAACATCATGGGAACGAGCGCGGTGTTCAGCATCTTTTGCGACAGCATCAAGTTCGACCGCGAGAAAATGGAGTTCACCTACTACGGCAGACAACGCATCGAACGCCGCAGCAGCATCCTGATGCGTGAGCTGGTAACGGCAGGAAAGCTGAAACGGGTGCCGAGGACGGAGAACAATCCCCACGGGCTGCTAATAGTGAACTGGAGGACGCTGCTCAACAAGGACATCGAGCAGAAGACAAAGAACAGCTATTAGCTGACTTACGAAACGAAACAAGTGAAGACATGAATATGAACATAAGACATTACGGACATGAAAGGATTTAAGAGAATGCTGTTGGGCGAAAAGATGCCCGACAAGGACGACCCCAAGTATAAGGAGCGGTACGAGCGCGACGTGCAAGCCGGACGGAAATTCGCCCATGCCCTCGGTATTGACAGGGCGGCAGCCTGCGTGCAACGTTTCGCGGACCGCCACCGGACGCTGTTCCTGGTCATCGTGTTCGCCTTTGTGGCCTTCAGCCTCGGTCTCAATATCTACCGCATTGCCACGGCCTGCCAACGTCCGTCCGTGCGGCAGACCGCCACAGCCGTGCAGGATTCGGTGTGGAAAGCCCGGCACAAGAGCCATCCGCACACCATTCAACCAATGAAAGAACCCATAAACAGTGAAGGACAATGAAGATAACCGACAGAATCAATTTCCGACAGACCAAATACAGGCTGCCCGCCATCCTGTACGTCCCCCTGCTGATTGCAGCCTATCTTATCTTCGACCTGTTCGATACGAAGGTGGCCGAAACGCCGGACAAGGACATGCAGACAACGGAGTTCCTAAATCCCGAACTGCCCGACGCGAAGATACGCGGCGGAGACGGCATCGGGGGCAAATACGAGAACATGCAGAAGGCATGGGGAAAGATTGACGACTACACCGCCATAGACAACATTGACAGAGACGAACCCGATGAAAACAAAGAAGAATATGAATCCAAGTACACCCAGGAGGACATCGCCCTGCTGGACGAACAGCAGAAGGACAAGGATGTGGATGCACAAGCGTCCGATAGCCGGTCGGGAGAGCAGGAAGCCTTCGAAGAGCTGCGGAAAGCCCTTGCCGAAGCGCGCCTGAACGGACAAAAGGGACTTATGCCGCCAGACACGGCAACTATCGCTCCCCAAGACACCGCCAGGCAACATATCCCCACGCAGGGCAAGGTGGAGGAAAACAGCCGGGCGGTCAACGCCCTCACCGACGCGGAAAAACCCGTGGAGATGGTAAAGAAGATAAAGACAGCCTCCGACTACTTCCACACCATTTCCCAAACACAGCACGAACCCCACCTTATCAAAGCCATCATCGACGAGGACATCAAGGCCGTGGACGGTTCCCGCGTAAGGTTGCGCCTGCTGGACGACGTGGAAATCGGCGAGGCCGTGCTGAAAAGCGGCACCTACCTCTACGCCACGATGAATGGCTTTGGCTCGCAAAGGGTGAAAGGCAAAGTACAGAGCGTGCTGGTGGACGACAGGCTGGTGAAAGTGAACATTTCCCTCTACGATACGGACGGGCTGGAAGGACTGTACGTGCCTGAAAGCAGTTTCCGCGAGACGAGCAAGGACGTGGCCAGCGGAGCCGTGACGGGCAACATGAGCCTGAACAGCGGCAGCTACGGCAACAGCTTCTCGCAATGGGGTATGCAGGCCATACAGAACGCCTACCAGAAAACCAGCAACGCCATCGGCAAGGCCATCAAGAAGAACAAGGCCAAGCTGAAGTACGGCACGTTCGTCTATCTGGTGAATGACAAGGGAGAAACGAAATGAACGAAATAACGGATAAATAAAGAACAGCTTATGATTGAGAAAGACCATATTTACTTAGAAGACTGCTTGGAGGGTATGAAGCGCATGGAAGCCCGCAGTGTGGATGCCGTGATAGCCGACCTGCCCTACGGAGTGCTGAACCGGCAGAACGAAGCGGCCCGGTGGGACAACAGGATTCCGCTGGAACCCCTGTGGAAACAATACAAACGAATCACCAAGCCCGACAGTCCCATCATCCTGTTCGCGCAAGGGATGTTTACGGCCGAACTTGTCCTCTCACAGCCCAGGCTGTGGAAATATAACATGGTGTGGCACAAGGACCGGGTGAGCGGACACCTGAACGCTAACCGTATGCCCCTGCGCCAGCACGAGGACATCCTGGTTTTCTACAAAAAGCTGCCTGTGTACCATCCGCAAATGAGACCGAGCAGCCCCGAACAGCGCAACCACGGGCGGAAAGTCCTGTCCGGCTGCACGAACCGGTGCTATGGGAACATGAAACTGACACCCGTGCGCATCATGGACGAGAAATATCCCACCTCCGTCATCTACGCGCCCAAGGAGTTCAAGAAAGGCACCTTCTACCATCCGACCCAGAAGCCGGTCAGCCTGGTGGAATACCTGATACGCACCTACACAGACGAGGGAGACGTGGTATTGGATAACTGCATCGGTTCCGGAACGACTGCCGTCGCCGCCATCCGTTGCGGCAGGCACTTCATCGGATTCGAGACGGACAAGGGCTATTACGACATCGCCCTCCGGCGGATAGAGGAAGAACGAGAAAAGATGAACAACCACCCCGAAACAAACCTACAGCAACAATGAAAACGAGTATCAGACTGTTCCTGCTGCTGGCAGGAATGATGTCCGCATGGACGGACATCCATGCCCAACAGACCTACGAAGAAATGGTGCGGCTGACTGTGAACGAGCAGGTGACGACCGTCATCACCGCCTCCGAGCCAGTCCTGTTCGTGGACATCTCCACCGACAAGGTTGCCGGAGACCAGCCGATGAAGAACACCATCCGCCTGAAGCCCAAGGAAGCCGGACACGCGGACGGCGAGGTGTTGGGCATCGTCACCATCGTAACGGAACGTTACCGCACCCAATACGCCCTGCTCTATACCACCCGGTTGCAGGAGGCGGTGGCGGACAAGGAAATCGCCGTGGCTGAACGCCATGCCTACAACAACCCTGCGGTCAGCATGTCCACCTCGGAAATGCTGCGCTATGCCCGTAGTGTGTGGAATTCCCCGGCCCGCTACCGCAACGTGGGCACCAAGGCACACCGGATGACCATGCGACTGAACAACATCTACGCCGCAGGCAACTACTTCTTCATCGACTTCTCCGTGGAGAACAAGACCCGCATCCGCTTCGACATCGACCAGATACGGGTGAAGCTGGCCGACAAGAAGACCTCGAAAGCTACCAACGCACAGGTGCTGGAACTGACGCCCGCCTTGGTGTTGGAAAATGCCTCGTCATTCCAACGCGGCTACCGCAACGTCATCGTGCTGGAGAAGATGACCTTCCCGAATGACAAGGTGCTGACCATCGAAATGAGCGAGAAACAGATTTCAGGGCGCACCATCGCACTGAACATCGACTATGAGGACGTGCTATCCGCCGACTCGTTTGACGCCGCCCTGCTGGAAGAAGAGTAATATCAATTAAGAATGAAGAATTAAGAATGATGAGTGAAGCATTGAGAAACAAGGGAAGGACAAGAAACAGGCTGCTTGCCTTGGTGATAGTCGTGTTCGCCTTGTCCGTGACCGCTTCGGCGCAGAACAGCACCGGGCGGATTGCGGTAGGCGTGGGTCTGCTGTATGAGAACGGGCTGGATGCCACGGTAGCCTACGAATGGGAAACGAAGCACCACAACGCATGGGAGTTTTTCGCCAACGGCTACCTGAAATGGGACGAATGCGCCACGTGCGGACATATCTGCCCGGAAAGTTTCTGGAACAACTACCGGAGCTACGGTTTCGGGGCGGCCTACAAGCCCTGCGTGGTGCGCGGACACAACCACCACGGCAACCTGCGCATCGGGGCATCGGCAGGAAGCGACACGGAGCGTTTCCTGGGCGGCATACACTTAGGCTACGAACACAACTATGCGTTGCGCTCGGGCTGGACGTTGTACTGGCAGGTGAAAGGCGACCTTATGATAAAGGGCGAAGACCTACTGCGCACGGGCATCGTGCTGGGATTCAAGATACCTTGTAAATGAAGAATTGAGAATGATGAATTTAAGTGAAAGTTATATGAAAAAGCGATTGAACAGTCTACTGACGTTAATGACCGCAGTTCTGCTGGCCGCCTGTGACGCCCATATTGAGGAGCCAGATACGGCGGTGAAAGTTGGTCATGTGCTTTGTACGGACGGCAAGGCCATAAGCTATAAAGACTATACAGGAAGCGGCAAGGAAGCCATTGCCATCGTGTTTTACCTGAACCGCGACCCGGAAATGGCAGGCAACGGCTATGCAGTGTACCTGCACGACCTGCCTGCGGAAGCCTTCGCGGACAGTATCGGCGTGGCTCAAGGCACGTCAGCCGACCTGACAACATACGATGGTAACGAGAACACCTTTGCGCTGTATGACACGGAGGAAGTGTCATCACCGATAGCGGAACGGGTGTTCGACCTGTGGCGGTACGGGCAAAGTGCCTATATCCCCTCGGTGGCACAGATGCGCCTGCTGTACGCCGCCAAGGACATCATCAATCCATATATTATACGTTGTGGCGGCGAACCCTTGCCTGATACTGCTGACGACTGCTGGTACTGGACAAGTACTGAGGTGGAGGGACAGGAAACGGCCAAGGCGTGGCTTTACTCAATGGGCAGCGGAGCCATACAGGAAACTCCGAAGTGGCAAGCACACAAGGTGCGGCCGATAATAACCTTAAACGAATAAGACAAGAAATATAACATAAAAGAATAAATGGAAGAAAGCAAGGAACTGCAAGGTGCATACAAGATATTCAGGGCGGTCATCTACTTGTCTGTTCTGATGGAGTTTTTCGTGTACGTCTTCAATCCCGCCCCATCGGACGGCTGGGAGAATATCCTGTATGACATTCATGCCAGAATCCGGCACTGGCTCATCTATCAGGACGGACATATAGTGTATAGCAAGGTTGTCACCTTTATATTAGTGTGCATCACCTGTGTAGGGACGCGCAACAAGAAGCATCTGGAGTTCAATGCCCGGAAACAAGTGCTTTATCCCCTGGTAAGCGGCATACTGCTGCTTGTGCTGTCCGTGTGGCTGTACAACCACCCCATAGATGTTTACCTCTATTCCCTTAGATTGAACGTCATCCTTTATATGCTCACCACCGTCATCGGCGTGGTGTTGGCGCATATCGCATTGGACAACATCTCGAAATTCATCAAGGACGGTCTGCTGAAAGACCGTTTCAACTTCGAGAACGAGAGTTTCGAGCAATGCACGGAATTAGTGGAAAACAAGTACAGTGTGAATATCCCAATGCGCTATTATTATAAAGGTAAGTTCCGCAAGGGCTGGGTGAACATCAGCAACCCCTTCAGGGGAACGTGGGTGGTCGGCACTCCGGGAAGCGGCAAGACTTTCTCCATCATCGAACCGTTCATTCGCCAACACTCCGCCAAAGGCTTCGCGATGGTGGTGTACGACTACAAGTTCCCCACGCTGGCCACCAAGCTGTATTACCATTACAAGAAAAACCAAAAGTTGGGCAAGCTGCCACCGGGCTGCTCGTTCAACATCATCAATTTCGTAGATGTGGAGTACAGCCGGAGGGTGAACCCGATACAACTGAAATACATCAACAACTTAGCGGCAGCGAGCGAGACAGCGGAAACATTGCTGGAATCCCTGCAAAAAGGCAAGAAAGAAGGAGGCGGCGGCAGTGACCAGTTCTTCCAAACTTCGGCGGTGAACTTCCTTGCCGCCTGCATCTACTTCTTCTGCAACTACGAAAAAGAGCCTTACGACAGCCAAGGAAAGAAGCTGCTGGCTGAAAAGGTGGAGGATAAGGCCACCAAACGGATGGTGCCGACCGGCCGTGTGTTCGACGCCGACGGCAACGAGGTGGAGCCGGCCTATTGGCTGGGCAAATACTCGGATATGCCGCACATCCTCTCCTTCTTGAATGAGAGTTACCAGACTATTTTCGAGGTGTTAGAGACCGACAACGAGGTGGCTCCGCTGCTCGGTCCGTTCCAGACTGCCTTCAAGAACAAGGCGATGGAACAGTTGGAAGGTATGATTGGTACATTGCGTGTCTATACTTCAAGGCTTGCCACCAAGGAAAGCTATTGGATATTCCATAAGGACGGGGACGACTTCGACCTGAAGGTGAGTGACCCGAAACATCCCAGCTACCTGCTGATAGCCAACGACCCGGAGATGGAGAGCATCATCGGCGCGCTGAACGCCCTGATACTGAACCGCCTTGTGACCCGCGTGAACACCGGGCAGGGCAAGAACGTGCCTGTAAGCATCATCGTGGACGAGTTGCCCACCTTGTATTTCCACAAGATAGACCGCCTGATAGGCACAGCCCGAAGTAACAAGGTGAGCGTGGCGTTGGGCTTCCAGGAACTGCCGCAGTTGGAGGCCGACTACGGCAAGGTGGGTATGCAGAAAATCATCACCACGGTAGGCAACGTGGTGTCAGGCTCAGCCCGCTCCAAAGAAACCTTGGAATGGCTTTCAAGTGACATCTTCGGCAAGGTGGTGCAACTGAAGAAAGGCGTGACCATAGACCGAGACAAGACCAGCATCAACCTGAACGAGAACATGGACAGCCTGGTGCCCGCCTCGAAAATCTCCGACATGGCGACCGGTTGGATATGCGGACAGACCGCCAGAGATTTCGTTGCCACCAAGACCGGAAGGGGCGGTACGATGAAGATACAGGAGAGCGAAGAGTTCAAAACCACCAAGTTCTTTTGCAAGACCGATTTTGATATGGCTGAAATCAAGAAAGAGGAAGCCGGGTATGTACCACTACCGAAATTTTATACTTTCAAGTCTAAGGAAGAACGGGAACGCATCCTGTACAAGAACTTCGTGCAGGTAGGGCAAGAGGTGAAAGAAATGATTGAAGACGTGGTGAACAAAAAGAACGCCCGATAAAAATATGGAATTTCCGTATGGATACGAATTAACTAAAAACTATAAATATGGCAACAGTAAAAATCAAATTCCGCCCATCGTCAGTGGCAGGCAAAGAAGGAACACTCTACTATCAGATTATACACAACCGGATAGTACGGCAAGTAAGTACGGGATACCGCATATTCCCAAGAGAATGGGACAACGGCAAGTTGGCTTTCCCTGTGCAAGGTGAACAGACAGAGCGGAGCCGCTATCTTGCCACGTTGGAAAGCCGGCTACAAAAAGAAACAGACAGGCTGGCAGCCATCATAAAGCGGTTGGACCAGTCGGAAAACGCATATACATCCGAACAGGTAGCAGATGCCTTTCTGGCATCGGACGATGACGAAAGCCATCTGTGCGTATTTGTCCGGGCAACGGCCAAATTGCTAAAGCGCATAGGGAAAGCCCGCTTGGCAGAAACTTACACCTCTTCCATGAACAGCTTTATGCGTTTCCGTGGAGACAAAGGTGACGTACGCTTTGATGAAATGACATCGGACATGATGATGGAATATGAAGCCTATTTGAAAGAACAGGGATTGGTGCCGAACACCACATCTTTTTATATGCGCAACCTCCGTGCCGTTTACAACCGTGCCGTGGAAAAAGGGCTGACCGATGATCATGCTCCGTTCAAACATGTCTATACAGGCATTGACAAGACTGTCAAACGTGCCGTATCGTCCAAGGTCATTACGGAAATCAAAGAGTTGGACTTATCATTGAACGCCTCGTTGGCACAGGCTCGTGACCTCTTCATGTTCAGTTTCTATACACGGGGAATGTCTTTCATAGATATGGCCTTCCTGAAGAAGAAAGACCTGCAAAACGGGGTCTTGGTATATAGAAGGCAGAAAACCGACCAGCAGTTGTTCATCAAATGGGAAAAGCCCATGCAGGACATAGTAAACCGGTACTCAAATCCGGACTCCCCCTACCTGTTACCCATCATAACACTGCCAGGCAGTGACGAGCGGAAGCAATACCTGAATGCCATCCACCTGATGAACGCCCACCTGAAAGCAATCGGGGAAAAAGTGAAATCACCGGTCCGGTTGACATCCTACGTCGCGAGGCACGGTTGGGCCAGTATAGCCAAAAGCCGGAATGTGCCCCTCTCGGTAATCAGCGAAGCCATGGGACATGATTCTGAAAGCACCACACGCATCTATCTGGCTTCGCTTGATTCCTCTGTGGTGGACAATGCGAACAACAAAGTGATTTATTCTGTCTAAAAGGAATCACCCTCCAGCATGACAAAAGCCGACAACAGCAAATAGCATACCTGACAAGTATGCAATTTATTTTGGAACTATCGTTACACATCTTGGGGAAGCATCTGCAACTTGGATGTGCAGGACATTATTGCCTTTCAAAATCGAAAGCCTTTTATTTTTGACACCATCTCATTTTCTTGAAAAGGGATAATACATTCTTGAGGTTATAAAACACTAAAATAACTCCATAAACGCAAAACTCCAGTCAGAATATCCATTTTACACTGCCATTTTTGTTTTGCAAATATTCCTATCTCTCTTTAAGAGATGGCTTTACGACGTGCAAAGGTAAGAAAAAACCAATAAAACCAACTATATGATAAAGAAAAATCATACAAAAACACATGCTTTTATTGGACATGTTTTGGTAGGAAAGATAGTTTGTTAAGCGAACTTTAATGAATGCAATTAGTAAAATGCAATAAATCAGAGATTTATTATTCTCTTTCATCTCTTAAAGAGAGATGAACCATAAACAGACAAAATTAAACCAAAAACGCCAAGGATTTGGATGTAGAAAAAGGGAACAGAGTAATATTCAACTGAATAAGATATGGTGGAACAGAGTAGGAAAGTTGGGCAAACTTCATCATCTCTTGGTAAGAGATGTTTAGGCATATTTGAGAGTGTGTAACAGACAGAAAAAAAGGCTGTAACAGCTCCAAAGATTCTATATTTGCTCAACAAATGTTTGATAAATCCAAACTGGGCTTATTAAAAAATATGTTTCGGAAACATCTTTTTTGCCTCTTCTTACTGCTTTGTTTTCATTTTTGTGTATCTTTGCACCCGTCCAACATCTCTTACCAAGAGATGTACTATTCCAAACATCCATTTTGCTTGGGGTATTAAGACTGAGGAATAAAGTCCTCATAGGTAAAAAGATGAAAGAGGAGGAAACAGGCGAAATGCTTGAACTTTTTTGTGGAATGCGTGTAACTTCAAGTTTTTCAATAAGATACAAAAACTTGAAGGATTAGAAGGTTTTGTCTTTACCCTAAACAGAGGACATTATGAACGATAATGACATCAATTGGTTTGTGATGCGTGACCTGACCCGATACCATTCTAAACTGCCGGCTTATCAGATGCTTGACAACCTAAAAATAGAAAATTATACGCCAAAGGTTCAAAAGATATTCATCAAGAACGGGAAACGGGAGTGCAGGGAAGTCCCTTTTATCCACGATTTGCTTTTTGTGCATGATAGCCGATTGCACATAGACCCGATTGTAGAAAAAGTAAATACCCTTCAGTACAGGTACTTGAAAGGCCGGATACCGATGGTGGTGAGAGATAAGGATATGGAAAAATTCAAAAATGCAGTGGAATCCTCTTTTGCTCCACAATTTTATCTGCCCAAAGACATCACTCCGGATATGCGAAAGCGGAAAATACGCATCATAGGCGGAGTGCTTGACGGATATGAAGGAACATTGGTGACGGTGAGAGGTTCAAAAGTGAAAAGGATTTTAGTGGAACTGCCAACTTTGTTGGCGGCAGCCGTGGAAGTGAATCCGGAATATATCCAGTTACTATAAATTTTTATTATATATAAAATTCAACTAATAAGCAGGTATCAATTACATCAACACATCCAAAGAAAAATTTAAAGTAATGAAAAAATATACCTTAGTTTTATGCTCCTTGCTTTTATCCGTTATGAGTGCAGGAGTATTGAGTTCTTGTGGCACATCAAAGGATGTGGTCTATTTTCAAGACCTTAAGCCCGGAGAGAGTGAGATAACCATGCCAGAAGTGCAAGCCATCACTGTGCGACCTGAAGACAAGATTTCCATCATCGTGAATAGTCGTGACCCACAGTTGACAGATTTGTTTAATCTGCCGATAGTTTCCAGACAGTTAGGACAATCTCTACGAACAAGTTCCTCTAATGCCTCAAACTCTGGCATTTCAGGTTACACTGTAGACGCAAAAGGTTATATAGATTTTCCCGTATTAGGCAAAATACAAGTAGCAGGCATGAAGCGTGAGGAAATTGCCGAACACATTAAAAACGAGTTAATAACTAAGAATTTGGTGAAAGATCCTGTGGTGACCGTGGAGTTTATGAACCTTTGCGTATCCGTGATGGGCGAAGTGAACAACCCTGGACGTTTCGCAATCGACCGCGATAGGTTGACCATCCTTGACGCACTGAGCATGGCGGGCGACCTGACCATTTACGGCAATCGTCAGAAGGTACTGGTACTGCGTCAAGAGAACGGGCAGCAACGGGTCTATGGTGTCAACCTCACTTCGGGTGAACACGTATATACCTCCCCCGCCTATTACTTGCAACAGAACGATGTTGTATATGTAGAGCCAAACGAAGTAAGGTCCCGCCAGTCCACCGTCAACGGTAACAACGTGCGCTCCACTTCGTTTTGGATTTCATTAGCATCGCTGTTAACTTCAGTAGCGATACTCATTTTCAATTAATAACTATTTATGTATTAACTATTATGAACGAAAATAATACCAAATCAGATCTTTTCCTACAGGAATCACTAAATTTAAAAGATTTATTATTTTCATTATTAAAAAAGTGGTATTGGTTCGTTATTTCAATACTTATCAGCATAACCATTGCTATCTTTTATATTATGTGTACACCTCCTATTTACACTCGTTCCGCTTCTTTGTTAATAAAGGAAGACAATAAAAGCAATTCGCCTTCAGGCAATGCCGGAGTTTTGTATGATTTGGACTTATTCCAAACAGGTACAAATGTAAATAATGAGATACAATCATTGCAGTCGCCTGCAGTAATGTACGATGTCGTAAAGCGATTACATCTAAATATTAATTATTATACAAAAGGGGTATTCTATAATCATATACTGTATGGACAAAACTGCCCATATGAAGTGGAGTTTTTTGATTTGCAAGACAATGACGTAGCTTCATTCACTATTTTTCCCGTTTCTGGTAACAAAGGCGTGGAATTGACAGATTTCATACATGGAGGAGAAGAATCGGATAAACGTATCGTGGTTGAGTTTAACGATACAATCAGCACTCCTGTTGGACGATTGTTGATAAAGCCCACACATGGAATAAAAGATTTTAAAGAGACTGTTTACATATCTCATTCGGGGCTACAAGCGACGACATCTGTTTATTCAGGTAAACTGACAGTAGCACTGAAAGATGAAAAATCTACAGTCATCAATCTTTCAATAGAAGACGTATGTATCCAACGTGCGGAAGATGTATTAAATACTTTGATAGCAGTATATAATGAAAACTGGGTAAAAGACAAAAACCAAATAGCTGTCAGTACGTCGATGTTCATTAATGAACGTTTAGAGGTGATTGAGCAAGAGTTAGGTCATGTAGACGAGAACATATCTTCTTACAAAAGTGAGAACCTGCTACCAGATGTACAGGCTGCGGCTAATATGTATATGACACAAAGTAATGCCACCAATTCGCAGATACTTGTTTTGAACACTCAACTTGCAATGACTCGCTATGTTCGAAACTACCTAACAAATAACAATAACAAGAACCAACTTCTACCAGCCAATTCAGGTATCGAAAGTTCTGGCATTGAAAATCAGATATTGGACTATAACACCTTACAATTACAACGTAACAACCTCGTAGCCAACAGTAGTGTGAATAACCCTTTGGTAGCAGATATGGATCAATCATTACAGAATATGCGAAATGCCATTATATCGTCAATAGACAATCACATCACAACTCTTAATACTCAGATAAAAGCCCTTCAACAAAGTGAGAGGCAGACTACGGCAAGGATTGCAGCCAATCCGACACAAGGGAAATATCTTTTATCTGTAGAACGACAACAGAAAGTGAAAGAAGCCTTGTATTTATTCCTGTTGCAAAAGCGTGAGGAAAATGAGCTTTCACAAGCATTTACAGCTTATAATACACGCATCATTATGCCTCCTTCTGGTAGCATGTACCCTACGAGTCCCAATAAAAAGAAAATTATTATGGTAGCTTTTGTTTTAGGGTTAATTTTACCAGCTTGTATAATCTTTGCTCAAAAACAACTTTATACAAAAGTACGTGGACGAAAAGATTTGGAGTTTCTCTCACTTCCTTTTGTAGGAGAAATTCCCTTGGCTTACAAAAAGAAAAATAGCCAAGAAAGTGGCAAGGAAGAAAGTCACTTCACAATACTTATCAAGCAAGGAAGTCGAGATGTCTTGAATGAGGCTTTTCGTGTGTTACGCACAAACATAGAATTCATACTTAACGCTAATAATACAGGGATGGCTGATGTCGTAATTGTTACCTCCTTCAATCCGGGCAGTGGAAAAACATTTGTTACAATAAATATTGCAGCCAGCCTTTCTTTAAAAGGGAAAAAAGTGTTAGTGATAGACGGTGATTTACGAAGAGGTACACTATCACATTATCTACGCTCACACACAAAAGGACTAAGCGATTATTTGGGCAAACGTGAAGACAATCCACAGACTCTAATACAGGATGTACCTAATTATCCTGGCCTTTCTATTTTGCCTGTAGGAACTATTCCTCCAAATCCGACAGAATTATTAGCAGAATCACGTTTTTCGGAATTTATTGAAAAAGTACGTGTTGAATACGATTGCATTTTCATAGACTGCCCCCCAATAGATATAGTGGCAGATACTCAAATAATTGGACAATATGCAGACCGAACACTATTTGTCATTCGAGCCGGATTATTAGAGCGTGAGATGTTGCCAGAACTCCAACGTGCCTATGATGATAAGAAATTTAAGAATATGGCAGTTATATTAAATGGAACAGATAGAGGAAGTGGGCGTTATGGATATAAGTATGCATATCATTACGGATATGGAAATGAAAACTACTTAGCAAAAGATAAAAATTAAGAAATAAAACGTATTCCTTACATACATTCTTGATAAAATATGTGGCCTTTTAATAAAAAGAGACAGATACCGCTACGAAATAGTCTGTTTTGTGGCTTTACTGATTGGCATAGCCACATTCTTCCTGGAGTAGATGACGGGGTACAGACCATGAGCGAAGCCTTACAAATTCTTACGGAATATGAACGGCTCGGTGTAAAGGATGTGTGGCTTACACCTCACATTATGGAAGACATACCGAACACGACAGCCTGTTTACGAGAACGTTTTTCTGAGTTACAAAGTAAATATCAAGGAGCTATCACGTTGCATCTTGCTGCCGAGAATATGCTAGACAATCTGTTTGAGGAACGTTTGAAAAATGATGATTTATTACCTATTGCTATAAACAAAGATCATCTCTTAATAGAAACTAGTTACTATAATCCTCCGATAGATATGGAAAATATCCTCCGATGCATAAAAGCAAAAGGGTATCATCCTATACTAGCGCACCCTGAAAGATATATTTATATGTCAGAAAGAGATTACCATAATTTAAAGGAAATGGGGGTTAAGTTTCAATTAAGTATTCCGTCAATAGTAGGAATGTATGGAAAAGACATTCAGAAAAAAGCAAAAAAATTGCATAAAAAAGGATTCTATAATTTTAAGGGAACAGACCTGCATAGCTATAAAACATTAGAATTCCTATTGCAGAATCTATAGAGCGATAAATACTATTTCAATATAATCATGAGTGAAACTCTTTATCAATTCATTGTATAAGTCATAATCTATGAATAAGAACTATAAAATCGCTGTGGCTGGAACCGGTTATGTAGGTCTAAGTATAGCCACTTTGCTCAGTCAACATCATTCGGTAACGGCAGTAGATGTCATACAAGAAAAAGTGAATTTACTCAACCAACGTAAATCGCCTATTCAAGACGAATATATCGAAAAATATCTTGCTGAAAAGGATTTAAATTTGACAGCAACATTAGATGGAGCAAAAGCATACTCTGATGCTGACTTTGTAGTGATTGCCGCTCCGACCAATTACGATCCGATAAAGAACTATTTTGATACCAGTCATGTAGAAGAGGTGATAGAATTAGTGATGAGTGTCAATCCGAAAGCCATTATGGTTATCAAAAGCACCATTCCCGTAGGTTATACCGAAATGATTCGCAAGAAGATGCATTCTGACAACATCATTTTCTCACCTGAGTTTCTGCGTGAAAGCAAAGCTCTGTATGACAACCTTTACCCAAGTCGCATTATTGTAGGCAGGCCTGAAGACAATAAACGATTGGATGAAGCCGCCCACATCTTTGCCGGTCTTTTGCAAGAAGGCGCGATAAAAAAAAATATCGATACATTGTTTATGGGTACAACAGAAGCCGAGGCTGTGAAACTCTTTGCCAACACTTACCTTGCTTTACGTGTTTCTTATTTCAATGAGCTGGACACTTATGCCGAGATGAAAGGATTGGACACAAAGGCCATTATCGATGGCGTGTGTCTTGACCCGCGTATCGGAGCACATTATAACAATCCAAGTTTCGGTTATGGCGGTTATTGTTTACCGAAAGATACGAAACAGTTGCTTGCCAATTATGCTAATGTGCCGGAAAACCTCATTCAGGCCATAGTGGAAAGCAACAGAACACGTAAAGACTTCATTGCCGACCGTGTGCTTCACAAAGCCGGTTACTATGACTATTACAATCGAGGAGATTTTAATCCGTCAGATGAAAAGAAGTGTGTTATCGGTGTTTACCGCTTAACTATGAAGTCAAATTCAGACAATTTTCGCCAATCGTCAATCCAAGGCGTAATGAAAAGAATAAAGGCTAAAGGTGCAGAAGTTATAATATATGAGCCTACATTGGAAAACGGTAGTACATTTTTCGGCAGTAAAGTAGTAAATGACCTTGATTATTTTAAGCAACAAAGTCAGGCTATTATAGCCAATCGATACGATGTCTGTCTTGACAATGTTAAGGAAAAAGTCTACACACGGGATATTTTCAGAAGAGATTGAAAGGTTGTCTTTGTCAACTGTAAATTTATGCCTCATACAACAACTGATAACAAACGAATTGCTAAAAATACATTGGCTCTATATGTGCGAATGATATTATCCACACTCGTTTCTTTGTATACATCGAGAGTGGTTCTCAATACCCTTGGTGTCGTTGATTACGGTATATACAATGTGGTAGGTGGTATTGTTGTAATGTTTGCATTTCTTAATAGCACTATGGCCGTATCAACACAGCGTTTTCTCTCCTATGACATAGGGAGGAATGATTCTGTAATGATGAACAAAACATTCAACATTGCAATGGTCATTCATATTATGATTGGTATATTCGTAATACTACTTGGAGAAACTGTTGGCTTATGGTTTTTATACAACAAGATGATTATACCGGTAGAGAGAATGACATCGGCATTATGGGTTTATCACTTGTCATTAGTTTCTTTTTTCTTCTCTGTAACCCAAGTTCCATATTCTGCCTGCATAAACTCGCATGAAAAAATGGACATATTTGCCTATTTTGGTATATTGGACGTTTTACTAAAATTAGCAATTGTGTTTCTTTTACGAATTGGAAATACAGATAAACTTATTCTATATGCTATACTTATGTTTACAGTAACGCTTTTGATGCGTATTATATATAGGTGGTATTGCATAAAACAGTTTAAAGAAACGAAGTTACAATTAGTATGGAATACTAAAAGGTTTCACGATATGCTTGGGTTTGCAGGATGGAACTCTACAACACACTTTTCTTTGGTTGCGAGAACTCAGGGAGTAAACATATTGATTAACCTTTTTTTCGGACCGGCTTTAAATGCAGCAAGAGGTGTTGCCACAACTGTATCTATGAATATATCGTCTTTTGCTAATAACTTCATTTTAGCAATTATCCCACAAACAGTTAAATTGTATGCAAATGGTAATGTAAATGATATGAATAACCTTGTGATTAAGGGATGTAAATACTCTTTTTTACTATTATATTTTATTTCTTTTCCAATGATTATAGAAGCTAATTATGTCATGACACTATGGCTTAAGAATCCACCAGAAATGTCCGTATTGTTGTGCCGATTAGTACTTTGTTCCGCATTGATAGACAACTTGTCCACGGTAATTGGTTATGGTCCCCAAGCCGTAGGCAGAATAAAAATATATCAGACAACCATGAGTTGTTTATTCCTTATGGTTCCAATTATTACATATGTTGCTTACCGTTTAGGATATGGGGTTGAAATGTGCATCTATTCTGAAATAATTATATATATATGTGCCTTGTTTTTACGTCCGCTACTATCGCAGAAAGTAACCAAACTTAATATTAGGATTTTTTTTAAGGAAAGTGTTTTTAGAAATATATTAGTCGTTTTAATATCTATGCCTATCCCCATAATCATTTATATCAACATGAATGAAGGATTTGTTAGATTGCTTATTGAATGTATTACTTGTGTTATCTGTACAACATTATCAATCCTCACTATCGGATTAAATTCAAGCGAGAGAAAAATGCTTATTTCATATATATCAAATAGGATTCATCATACATGGAACAGAATGGAGAAATAGAAAAAATATTTATGAAGCCACTTTTTCGATGTATTTAATCGTTTATTTGTTTACTTATTATTCTTCCTCTTAACTTTTATGTTACTACGAGTATAATATTTGTTCTATGTTTAATTTTATAAAGTATGAAAGAAACAGATTCAATTTTCAAATATGGAGTAATCGTACATGGTTCTTCAAAAGTTGTGAATATAGGTGATTATATCCAGGCTGTAGCTTCAGCACAATTTTTGCCCCATGTTGACATATTTCTTGAAAGAGAAAAAATCGGAGAATATGACGGAGAGGAAGTAAAAGCAATTATGAATGCTTGGTATATGTATGATGCGAACCAATGGCCGCCATCAAAAAAAATTCACCCTTTATATATTTCTATTCATATAAACAAAACAGCCAAACATATTTTTTCCACTCCTGAAAGTATTGATTATCTCAAAAGCTATGTTCCGATAGGTTGTCGCGACAAAAGCACAAAACAATATCTTGACAATCTTGGTATTAATGCATATTTTAGTGGTTGTATGACACTTACACTTGGTTTCAAGTATAAAAGCAATGTTCATAATAAAAATGTCTATTTCGTAGATCCAGCAATGCCTGGCATTGGTAATATTTTCAATCAAATGCGCTTACTTTTGAAATCTATATTTCATTATAAAAAAGTAAGTTCTGTTTTTAGGAAGAAATACCCTCAGGCTAAGACAATATTTAAGGAACACAGACGTTGGCTTGCTACTGCTGCTTTTTATGTTGAATACCGAAAATATTTTGATGAAAATATTCTGTTAAATGCAGAATATATAAATCAAGAAAATATTTACTATAAACAAAATTTTCAAACGCATAAAGAAAGATTCATTGAAGCGGAACGATTGGTAAAGCAATATGCAACAGCCAGATTAGTAGTAACATCTCGAATCCATTGTGCTTTACCATGTACAGGCTTAGAAACACCTGTCATCTATACTTATCAATGCTCACAGGATGAGAATTCTTCTTGCAGGTTGGATGGATTATTGCAACTTTTCAATGTGATGAACATTGACCCAGATGGACACATTCATCCTCTTTCGGGCTTTGATAGTTCCAACAAAATTTCAGTCAATAACTTGCCTATTGTTAAATATGAATGGAAAAAACTTGCTAACGACATGATAGCGCGATGCAAAGAATTCATTAATTCATAGTAACAAATGATGCAAAATATATAAGATACAATGATAAAAGTATTATGGTTTAGCCGCACATCATCCTGTTATTCAAGAACTAAGACAAATGGTTATAATGGTGGTGGATGGATTTCATCTTTGGAAAAAGAACTCACTAAATGTGGCAATATACAGTTGGGGGTCGCTTTTATGTCCAGAACATCAAAAGGAAAAGAGATACAGCACGGAGTGACTTATTACCCTATGACTTATCCAAAGAAAACATTGGGAGAAAAATGGAAATACTTCTTTAATTATACTGTAGAGGATGAATACAAACCATATATAGCACGATTTAAAAGTGTAGTGGAGGATTTTTGTCCGGATGTAATACATATATTTGGATCAGAATCATTATTTGGCTTTGTAAAACTGATAACCAATACTCCTTGCGTCCTGCATATTCAAGGCATACTCAACCCATATAAGAATGCTTTTTTCCCTCCATCAGTTTCAAAGGAATCATATATGATGCGTTCCTTATCCCCAAGAAAGATATTGCAATCATACCGGGAAATGATAACATGGAGAAACTCTTGTTTAAGAGAAAGGGCTTTGATTAAAATAATCGATAACTACATTGGCCGTACAAAATGGGATGAAATAATCACTAAAACCATCAACCCACATGCAAGATATTTTTATGGTTCTGAGATTCTTCGTCCGTCATTTTATACTGAAGCCCAGCATAAATGCCCAGAACAAATGACAATCATTTCAACAAGTTCCGGAACATTATATAAAGGACTGGATTTAATTTTGAAGACAGCACAGATATTGAAGCTATTTCATCATTGTGAGTTTAAATGGATTGTATTTGGCAACACTGACAATCTTCGTTATATAGAGAAAATGACAGGCATAGCCCATGAAGATGTAAATGTTGACATGGCTGGTATTGGTACAGAGGAGGATGTATATAATGCTTTGGTAAATGCAACAGCATTTGCACATCCTTCTTATATTGACAATTCACCCAACGCAGTCTGTGAGGCCCAACTTGTGGGTTGCCCTGTTGTTGCGACAGATGTCGGCGGTATTAAATCTTTGATAGTCGATGGAGAGACCGGTTTCCTTATCCCTGCAAACGACCCATATCAAATGGCATGGCGATTGAAACAGCTCTTTGAAAACAGGTCGTTAGCGCAAGCAATTTCCCAAAAGGGGAAAAGTCAAGCAAAAGAACGACATAACAAAGAGAAAATTGTCAATGAACTAATAAATGTTTACAAAACATTGCTTAAATAGCCTATAATGCGAGAATTACATTTAAGTAGTTCATCCTAAGAAATATAGAAAACATTAATAGCGAACCTACAAATAATTATTCATCTTGTGAAAATCATTCATTTTGAATCTGGTCTTGGCAACCAAATGTTACAATGGTGTGTGTATTTGGCACAAAAGGAAGCTAATCCCAATGATTCTTTTTATGCAGAAACGTTTTGTTATGATATACCAGAATGCAATGACGTAATTCGGCAATGGAACGGATATGAACTTGAACGAATTTTTGGATTAAAATTGCCCAATATCAAAGAACTATTTTCTGATAACGAATGGCAGAAAATAATGTGTGATGTTCGAAAAAGCGAATTTTGGAATCATAAGTGGAATTATGGCAAATATGTGTCTAAAGCGTTGAAGGGAGTTGGTATGGACTTGGAATATATAGGGGTAGACTTGGAAAAGCCAGGAGCAAAGCCTATAATACCACCCCTAAATACATCTGGCTTAATGAAAATTAAAGAGTTTCTTAACCATCATTTTTACCCCTATACATGCCTTCATGAACATATAATGTATAAACGGGCAGAAAAACTTTTGGAAAATGCTAATTATTCATATCTTTTCAAACAGAGTAATAAAAATTTGTATATTCCTTTAAAATTGGATTTCTGCCGAAAAAATAGTGGTATAGAAAAAATAGAAAAAAAAATCAAAGATGCCTTTCGCTTTCCTGAAGTAGCAGACGAGAATAATATTGCGGCCTTGGATTTTATCAAAACGCACAATACAGTAGCCATCCATGCCAGACGTGGGGATATGCTCGGTATAAATTATGGCTTTTATGTTACCGGATATTTTAGAAAAGCTGTAAAATACATACGCCAACAAGCTGCAGATCCTGTATTTTGCATATTTTGTGACCCGTCAAGTGTCCAATGGGTCAAAGAACACTCTAATATTTTCGGACTTCACCCCAAGACAGACAAAATATATTTCATAGATTGGAATAAAGGAACTGAAAGCTTTCGGGACATGCAATTGATGGCAGCTTGCAAACATCAAGTGATTACAAATAGTACATTCGGTTGGTGGGGAGCATTTCTTAATGAAAATCCCAATAAAATTACCTGCTCTCCTATTCCATATATAAACACTACACATACGTTTTAAATTAAATATGCGGATACTTTCTGTTGGTTCACTACTAGGCGTCAGTAATACATGTGTTCAAAGAACAAATGCAATGAAAAACTTGGGACATAAAGTAGACGAAGTAAATACTACAGCTCCATATTCTTTTATTGATCATGTAATAAACCGCCTTTTTCGTTATCATATACCTGTATATCATCGTGATAAAACTGGGGCTAACAAAAAAATAATAGATTTGGTTAATAAAAATAATTATGATATTGTTTGGATAGATAAAGGCTTAACTATTTACCCGACTACATTAAAATATATTCGTAGAAAACTCCCAAATATTAAAATAGTGAATTATTCTCCTGACACAATGAGTTTGCGTCATAATCAATCTCAACAATATCTAGAATCCATTCCATTTTATGATATTTTGTTTACTACAAAAAGCTTTATGCTTGATGATATGCGCAAATTAGGTGCAAAAAATATACAATTTGTAAATAATGCATATGAATCAACCTTTCATTATCCGAGGACACTTTCAACCGAAGAGAAGAAAGAGTTAGGTGATGATGTAGGTTTCGTTGGATATTGGGAAAAAAAACGATGTAAAAGTATACTCTATCTAGTTGACAATGGCATACATGTAAAAGTCTTTGGAGATTTTAAATGGAATAAATATAGAAATTACAGTCCAAATTTGACTATTATACCCCACCTTCTCAAAGGAGAAGACTATGCAAAATCATTTCAAGCATTTAAAATATCACTTTGTTTTTTAAGGAAAATGAACAAGGATTACCAAACGACACGCACAATGGAAATTCCAGCATGTGGAGGATTCATGTTAGCTGAAAGGACTAACGAACATTTATCTCTATTTGACGAAGGCAAGGAAGCAGATTTTTTTGATGATGATGAAGAATTATTGAGAAAATGTATTTACTATTTGCAACACGAAGACAAACGTAAGGCAATAGCAGCCGCAGGACTGCGACGTTGCATTAACAGTGGATATTCAAATATAAATAACATAAATCACATGCTTTCAATAGTGCAATCTTTAAATTAGTAATGGAATGAAATACAGTTTATCATTACGTACATATAATTTTTTAAGTCATAAATTGTTATTATGCTATTCAAGAATTACTACATTATGGACTTACTTCATAGGACATATACAAAACGTATGTATTGGAAAGAAGTGTAATTTCATTGGCGTTATGACATTTAATGTTTTTCGTGGTGGAGAAATTATAATAGGTAATCGATGTGTATTTGTTTCAAAAGAAACATCAAACCTATTGGGACTCAATCATAGATGCATATTCTCCGCAACTCCAGCTATTCCTTCTTCCAGCTGTTCTTTAATTATTGGCAATAACTGTGGATTCAGTGGAACAACCATTTGGTGTTTCTCACGAATAGAATTAGGGAATAATGTGCGCTGCGGTGCAAATACATTGATTATGGATGGAGATGCCCATTTTGAAGATTCACGAACATCACCACCACGCCCAATAATTATAAAGGATAATGTTTTCTTAGGAGCAAATGTGGTTGTAAAGAAAGGAGTCACCATTGGAGAAAATTCTGTTATTGGAATGAATAGCGTAGTAACTCATGACATACCAGCAAACTCAGTTGCTGTGGGCGTTCCTTGTAAAGTAATTCACCAAGTTGAACTTTACAGCAAGTAGCATTGCTTCTATATAACTAATACCATATAAATCAATTTGTAACATTCAATTATGTTTGTTTTACTGTTTATAATTACAGTTATTCCAATTGCCTTTTCTGTGATAAAGGTATTTAGGCGGGAGGACTTGAACATATTTGACATAACTATAATTTTTTCTGCTTTATATTTTTGGGCAATTCCTCTACAAGATTTTATTTTCAATCATCTCCGGCCATTTTATTTAGAGCATACATCAACGGTAATTGCATTAATCATTTATATGTACGGATTAGGAACTTTAGCAAAGGTCTGTTCACTATATAAAAATTCTCCATTAAATATAACTGAAAGATTTTCCATAATACATATTAGAAAGATTAAGGATTCGTTCCAATGGTTTGCCTTAATATACATCACTTTCATGTTTTGGAATATCACAAATTATTCAGCACTGTCTGAAAGCAACATAGAAGGCAACAACAATTTCTTTTATGGCACCAATCAAGGATTTGTCATGCGGATTATCAGTCTGTCGTTTAAGACTTTTTTCCCTGTAATATTTTTGATGCTCTTTGAAAATTCCCCTGAAAGGCTTGTATATAAGATTCTCCGTAAAATTAATTTGATAATACTTATTGCCTCTTTATTGCTTGGAGAAAAAACATTCATGGTATTTAATCTTACATTTCTTCTTCTATATTTATATTCCACCAGGCGATATAAGTTAAGTAATAAAAAAATAATTATACTTTCAACTGTACTTATTGTTTTTCTTATAGCATTTTTTCCATTATCTCAAGCATTTCGACTGTATAAGCAAAAAGCTGTTGCCAGAACAGGCGGCCATTCATTCGTAGAAGTAGTATCAGGCTTCATAACTGATGGTATAGACCCAAACTTGGAAAACAAGGTTGAACGGTATCAGAAAGGACGTTCCCTGAATCTGTATGACGCTTTAGATTGGGCTGCAACCAGAACTGATTATAGAGGTAACGGCAAACTGTCTAGCATTGTATTACGCTATATCATACCACAGAAAGTTGGTACAGATGGTAATATTATGGGCGATTTAATGAGTGGTAGCGGTGTTGATATAGGAGAATCCACTTTGTCTTGGTATGTTTTGGATTGGGGCATAATATTGGGACCGATTGTAGCATTATTGCATATTCTTCTCTTATACCTTGCCATTTACTATTTTGGAATGATTTTTTATCGGTATATCAAATCACCTATATATCCTTTAGTCGTATATTCATTTTTAATGAGATTCGCAATCTCAATAGAACATAATCCGGCTTTAGACATCAAAATGTTCTACAATACATATTACCTTGTGATATTGTTTACTGGTGTCATACTATATATATTTAATGAGAAACATGAGGAAACTATTGCTTAAAATCGCATTTTATGCCTGTAACGCAACTGACAATGAACACAGCGACAAAAATGGCATAATACAAAAAATATTCTATAACGGATTGAAGTTGTTATGCATGGCAATGCTTACGTTATGGGTAAAGGTAGATTATTTATTTAATTTCAAGAACATTGAGGGATTGGATGAAAATAGCAAAGGTCCAATACTCTCTCTAACGACCTTCCCTGCAAGAATCAATAATTTATGGATTGTGATTGATTCTTTTTTTCATCAGACATATCGTCCATCAAAAATCCTATTGGTTTTAACGAAAGAGGAATTCCCTGAACAAATGAGGAATATACCAAATACTTTAAAGAGACTGATGAACAAGGGTCTGGAAATAGTGTTTATTGATTATAATCTTCGGCCTCATAACAAATACTATTACGCACTAAACAAATATAGAAATCGAGATGTCATTACATTTGATGATGACTTATATTATTGGGAAGATTCCATAGAAAGACTTTATACACTCAAACATAATAACCCATTTTGTATTTGCGCCAATAGGGCATTAAAGGTTTCATTTCAAAATGGCTGTGTAAAATACAACAAAGCACATAATGAATGTGGATATAACTTAATGGCGCAAGGTGTTGGCGGTGTTTTGTATATACCCCAATTCAGGACAAAGGAAATGTTTAATAAAGAAAATATTGCAAAGTTCTGTTTGCCGGCAGATGACAATTGGCTAATGATACAAGAAAATTTAGCAGGAATCAAAGTCGCAACAGGAAATAATTATCCTCATCCTCTCGTTTTGTTTAAATCACAGGCTTCTGCACTTTGGCATAAAAACATCGGTGAAAGAAGAAGTGAAAAGATAATGGCTGAACTAATAACAAAATATCAAATTCACTTATAAATATAATATACTATGATGATTAATAGGTCTTATTTACAACGTTCACTAAAAAACAATCCGTTAGTTCAGTTTGTATTTATCGTTTATATCCTTATCATCACGAAATATTTTGAAAAGAACAAGGACAAATGGCTAGATTTTCAGAAAGAGCGTTTGGTTAAAATATTATCTTACGCTCAAAAACATTGCCAATATTATAATAGAATATTGGCTAAAAGAGTAATAACGAATAAAAATGCCATTAAACTTCTACAATCCTTACCTTTTCTGGACAAACAGATTATCCAAAAAATTGGCAGAGAAATCTATAGTGATGAAATTACTGAGCATTGGAAACTATGGGTCAATACAGGAGGTTCAACGGGAAATCCTTTAAAATTCCCCGCATTATATCATGGATTGCCTTTGGAGGCAATTTGTCAAATGATGTTGTATCGAAAAATGGGATATAAATTAGGAGATGTCATCGTTTCTGTAGGTGGAAATAGGGTGTCAGAAACTGATTTAAATAATAATATTTATTGGGAAACGAGAGGCAATTTCCCATACGGAAAAGTAAAACTATCAACTTTATATCTTAACATTTCTACAATAAGATATTATTGGAATAAACTAAATACAACAAAGCCTCAATATATAAGGGGGTATCCATCTGGCATAACTGATTTATGTAAACTTGCACAAGAAAAGCAACTACCGATGAAGTTTCAACTAAAAGGTGTATATCTGTCAAGCGAAAACTTCACACAGGCAGATAAGGAATTAATAGGTAATTTCTTTCATTGTCCTGTTTATGGTCAATATGGTCATACAGAGAGTTCGGTATTTGCCATACAAAATTCCAAAGAAGACTTTTATTTGTGTAATCCAATATACGGATATACAGAAATACTAAACGGCAGCGGAAACCACGTAAAGGTAGGCGAAACAGGTGAGATAGTTGTAACAGGGTTTGTAGAGTATGGGTTGCCATTTATACGCTATAAGACTGGAGACTTGGCAATATATGGTGGTAAAACAGAATATGGTGAAACGATTATAAAGGAACTGTTAGGACGAAGTGCAGACTATATAATAAACAATAACAACGAAAAAATATATTTAGTCGGATTCATCTTTGGAGGCCATTTAAAAGCCTTTAATTATATAGAAGCATGGCAAATACGGCAATCTCAAGTTGGTAAAATTGAACTTTATATAGTCCGTGGCAAGGGATATTCGGATAATATAGAAAAAGAGTTGATAGAATTATTCATAAACAACTATTTTACTGTTAATGTTAAATATGTGAATACCATAAAAAAAACACCTCGTGGAAAACAAAAATTTTTGATACAAGAAGTTGAATTATAACGATTAAATAATATACACAATGAACTATTCACCAATTGTAGTATTCGCTTATAATCGTCCGGAATTACTGCAACAGACATTGTTATCACTAAAAAAATGCAGACTGGCGACTGTTTCAGATTTATATATTTACATTGATGGACCACGTAATGAAGCTGATATTAAAGAAGTTAATGCAGTAAGAAATATTGCCAGCCATATCAGTGGCTTTAAAAGCGTGACTTGCAAAGCATCTGACACAAACAAGGGATTGGCAGATTCGGTGATTTCTGGGGTGACAGAAGTTATTAATAAATTCGGAAAGGTCATAGTAGTAGAAGACGACCTTGTCGTATCTGCCGGTTTTCTTGAATTTATGAATTTTATGCTTGACAAATATGAACATGATGAACGAATTTTTCAAGTTTCCGGTTTTGGTGTAAAAATTCATCCACCAAAAGACTATATCTATGATTATTATATACATATTAGGGCACATTCATGGACTTGGGGAACATGGAAAGACCGTTGGGAAACAATAGATTGGCAAGTGAAAGATTTCCACTATTTACTTCATGACAAGAAAAAACAACGAGAATTCAACCGAGGAGGTAGCGACCTTTTCGGAATGTTAAAAGGATATATGGAACATAAAAACAATTCATGGTATATCCGTTTTACTTATGCCATGTTTTGCCAAAAAAGATATGCTATTATGCCTGTACGTTCCCTTGTGTTAAACAATGGATTTGGAGAAAGATCTACTCATTGTCATGCTTACAATAGATATAAGGTCGAATTTAACCAGAATGGTTATGGAAATTGGAATAATCCCAAAAAAATTGAGTTTGACAGCAGAGTAAGTCATAAAGCTACTAAATATTGGACAATTCGTTATCGATTATATGGGAAAATACGTTCTTTATTGATGAAATTATAAAAACAGATGGAACTCAAACAATATCTTACAAATTTTTTTAACAGGAAAAAATTGAATAAAAGCATCTCTTGGTTCGCTTTTTGGGATAAAGATACAGAATTGTCCGATTTAGTTTATATAGGATTCTCTGCTAGACTTCATAAATGTAAAGTAGGAAAATATACAAGAATCAAACCTGGCTGCATTCTAAAGAATGCGATAATTGGAAATTATTGTAGCTTAGCCAATGACATCATGATAGGATTAGGACAACATCCTACTAATCTTATCTCAACGAACTCCATTTTTTACAAACCTGGAATTACTAATATATTTGCTCGCCATATAGATTATGAGGAGGAGAAAAAAACTTATATCGGCAATGATGTTTGGATAGGAAATGGGGCAGTAATAATGGACGGTGTAACAGTTGGAGATGGAGCGATCATAGGTTCAAGGGCTGTAGTTACCAAAGATGTACCAGCATACGCGATTGTCGGTGGTATTCCTGCTAAAATCATAAGGTATAGATTTTCATCAGACATTATAGAAACATTGGAAAAATCACAATGGTGGAATTTATCCGATGAAAAAATAAAAAAAATACTACCTATATTTACAAAAGAAAACATTACTAATCAAGAAATCATAGAATCTTTAAAATCGATCCATTAGATTCAAGAGGAGACAAACATTATAGCAGCAATCATTGACGAGAAAATCGGCCACAAAATAGAACTATCCAACCCACAGCAATCCGTCAAGGAGTTTGCGGATGCGCTGAACCGTTTCGAGGGAGACAGGGAGCTGCTGAAGGAGCACTCTCTGAACTGCATGTCCAGACAGCAAGAACTTTCGTGGGAGAACAAGGCCAAACAAATGGTAGAACTTTATCAAAAAGCATTATCAAAAAATGAAACAACGTGACATCAGCATTGACATCCTTAAATTCATAGCAGCTCTGGCCATCACCAACTCCCATATGGAACTGCTTTACGGCAAATATAGTGCACTCGCCACAGGCGGTGCCATCGGCGACGTGCTTTTCTTCTTCGCTTCGGGATTCACGCTCTTTTTGGGAAGAATGGGAAGATTCGACAACTGGTACAAACGGAGAGTCAACCGAATCTACCCTACCGTTTTTGCTTGGGCGGCCATGAGCGCGCTGTGTTTCAACCGACATGACGACATGATCCATACACTGATTCATGGAGGCGGATGGTTTGTGACGTGTATCATGATGTATTACGTGGTTCTCTATCTCATCCGCCGATTGATGATGGACAAGCTGAAATGGGCGTTCATCCTAACCGGAGCTATCATCGTTGTCTGGTATTTTATCATGAACCCGCCTTTCGGCTTCAACATTTATGGCAATACCTATTTCAAATGGGGGCATTATTTCCTGTTCATGCTGATGGGAGCTTCGTTGGGAGTAACCGACAAGCAAGGGTGGAAGTTCAGCTTCGCCAAAGACGGTCTGAAGCTTATCGGCTGTACGGTGGTCTATTACGGGACGCTCATCATCAGCAGAAGATATGAAAGCCTGCAACATCTGGAGCTGTTGTCGCTGGTTCCGCTATTGGGCATCACGTATTACCTGTACAGGCTCTGCAACACAGACGCGATGAAAAGCCTGTATTACAACCGATACAAGGACCGGTTATCAAGTTCGTGGGAGGGTTGTGTCTGGAAATCTATCTGGTGCAATATCCGCTTTTCACCGACAAGATGAACCATCTCTTCCCTCTCAACCTGCTCATCATGCTGCTGGCAATCATCGCCGCCGCATACGTGCTGCGCTGTCTGGCACGGATCTTCGCGCAGACGTTCAAGGCGGAGGACTATTGCTGGAGAGAGGTGTTCAGGGGGTATTAGATAAATGATGAAGAAGAATCAAGAGATATAAGCGAAAACAAATCTGTAATAATCTGTTTCTCGCAATAAGATTTTGCAATAAATTTAACTTGCAATGCAACAGATTCTTCAACAAATCATTTATCTTTGCAAACGAGTCTTAAATACTAATAACATGACCATGAATACTGAAAGCTTTTCCAGAACAGCAAAAAGCTATGCAAACAATCCTCTCGGTATTATTGCCTTATTCACCGTACTGATTTACGGTCTGGCCTGTCTTGTCATTATGCAAAGCAACAACCTGCATACACATGACATAACAGCATTGGTATGGTTCCTGATAGGATTTCCAACTATTGTATTTGGAGGTTTTCTATGGATAGTTATCAAGCATCATACGAAGTTGTATGCACCCAAAAATTATAACAACGATGAAGATTTTTTAACCGCCGTATTATTGACAACGGCAACAATCAAACGAAATAAGCATGAAAACCTACCTACACTTGAGGAATTGAAAAACATCATCAACGAATCCCATAACGGCACTCGCAACAACCGCAAACAACTGCACAAAGAAATTCTTTGGGTTGATGACAATCCGGAAAACAACTTATATGAAAAATACGCATTTGAGATTTCTGGCATACACATCACTTTTGCAAAGTCTACCGAAGAAGCCTTACTCCGGATAAAGACTCATTCCTACTCGGCCATCATTTCCGACATGCAAAGAAATGAGAAGGAAAAAGAGGGAATTGCATTACTTAAAAAAATCAGGGAAGCAAATATATGGATTCCATTTTTTATCTACACCGGGAAATGTACACATGAAAAAGAAAAAGAAACAAAAGAAAACGGAGGCCAAGGCTGCACTGACAATCCGGAAGAACTCTACAAGATGGTTTTAAATCTTTAAAAAACAATGCCAGGAGAAGCAAAGTCCTCATTCTTCGTTAATGTTTTTTAATCAAAGAGGGAAAAAGTGAGCAGGACTTAAGAAAGTTCACTTTTTTTATTAATTTTGTAAACCTATCAATTTACTATAATCATGCTTAACGTTTCTATCAAGCAAAAGGAAAAGCCTACGTATGTGAAGATTGCCCCGATAAGCGAACTTATCAACAAAACCAAAGGGGTGTCGTTCACAACAAACAGATACAGACAGGTTGTGCGCGCACGAGCTCCACGCATAGGAGAAGTGTATCTGGCTCCTCTTGAAAGAACGGTTTTTCTGCCTGAAGATACGGCCAAATATATCAGAATAAACAATATAGAAAAAACAGCGATACTCAAGTCATGCGCCAAGGCGGTGAAAGGAAACATTGTAACCATTAGAGACAAAGAATAAGGGAAGTACGCTTCAACAAACCGATAACTTTAAATCTATATTTTTATGGTGCAAAGCTACTATGAACAATTCAAGGATCTGGTGAAATGCTCGCCTCTTGAGAACAGATTCTATGAGAAACTGATCCGGAACAACTTTAACAAAAGACGCAGATACATCGTCTTCACGAACCTAACAGAAGAACTTTTAAACACGATATCCATAATCAAGATAACGCTGGAGGATGAAGATATAAATCCATCCATCGTGATAAATGAAAAAAAGGGGAAGATTACGTGGAAAAAAGATGAACTAGATAAAGGATCAGTCTCCTATAATCTTACCCCCAAAGAAGGAGAAAAAGAGATAAAAGAGTTCTTTCATGATATCACTGACGCGTATACCAAAAGTTTCATGCCAGACAATGAGATTCTGGAAAAATACATAGAGGCCTGCTGCAATCTGATTTTCAACTATAACGACAATATAAAGGGGGAAAACCTGGAAAAATACAGCAACGCATACATCAAATATCTCTACAGAAACCCGGACGTGGGAACCGTGCAAACTGACTTCCTGGACTTTCTTGTACTGCTTTTCGACAACCTCTGCCAATCGCTGCTCAAAGGGGAATATCTGACGTATGATATTCCCAAAAGTTCAGATTGCAGGAATTACAAGCGGATTGACGGGGAATACAACAAAATCCGCAAAATCAATACGGAAAAAAGACAGGATGAAGCAGAAGCTTCAAGCGACCTGACATTCGACCGATTTCTGACTGACACTGCCGACTTTATGACCAAGAAAACAGATGCAAACCTGATAAACAGCATCATACTGCCAATCATAGACCGCAGCACGGACACCGGAGAGAAAGACGAGCATCCTTTCAACATGTACCTCAACATAGACAGAATGCTGTATGACTATCAGGTGTTCAATGAAAAGGTAAAGTCTTACTCTGAAATAAAAAGGCATCAGCATCATTTCGAAGAGGACGACAGATATCCGATCGACTATGAAAAGGAATATATTTCATGCAGCAGAACACTGCTTGCCGCACCGGTCGCTCTTGCAAACATCATGGAATATATATTCAGACTGCTGTTGGAGATGTGCCTGATCGACCATAACTATATCGCTTCGGACAAGAACTTCAAGCTGCTGATGAAGCTGCATTCATTGCTATCGTCCGCTCCGGATTCTTCCGCTGAGAATACAGAATACAGACTTCCCGATCTGCTGGAGTCCATAAAAAAGAAGGCGCCCTACATCAATCAGGAACACGTGGACAACCTCAAGGAAACTATCCGTTTGTTCAAGACCAAGACGGACATTCTTCTGCTGAAAATGTGGGAGAAAACCTACAAGAACGAGCACATGACCTATACTGCAAGATACGGGAATGCTCCAGAAACAGACAAATCCTATAAAAGCGAGTACCCATGCTTCGACATAGAAAAAGAAATCCGGGAGAAATTTGCGGAAAACGACATAAATGACAGATTCAACGACCTTCTGAACAAGGAAATAAGCATCAAAGGGGACAGCTTCAAACTTAAAAAATACGAAGAACTTTTCACAAGGCTGATATGCGAATCACAGCAGGACTACAGAATGATGTTTTCTGATCTGGAACGCATCATCGAACAGCCTGCGTATGAAATTTCGGGCAAAGACTTCTACAATATTTACAATTACAACAATGTCATCTACCTGAATTTTATCTATCATTTCGGAAAATACGGAAGGTATATCAAAAAGCTGAAAACCGAGATCCAAGGCAAAAGAGATGACGGATATCTGGAAGATGTTGAATATTTCATCAAACAAAACAACGAAAAAGACATGCTGTCGTGTGCTTTTATCGTCAAACACATAAAATGGCTGCTCGACGTACTGGAGAACTCCTTCATTAACAAGACAGAATTTGAGGACAGCAATTATGACACTGGATTCAAATATCTCAGATTAGCCGAGATACTGCTCAAGCACTTTGAAAAACTCATAGACAGCATTGAGGCAGACACTTATTGCATGAACTACAGCTCGTTTTTTCAGGACTGCTTTTTCTGCAACGAAACGGAAAAGGCAAAAGAAACAGAAAAATGCAGGCTGAAACGCATCAGTCCGGAAAAGATTACATTCAGTCCGGAAGACAAGGAGAGCAAGAACGTGATTTTCATATCCTCGACATGGCAGCCGCCCGTAGATTTGGTCAACCTGAAGAGGAGATACAACGCCTTCTCATCCCGTATCCAATTGCTTACAACGGACTTCTATCATAAGTACTACCAGCATTTCGTTGCTATCCAGAAAACGGATCTGAAAAAAATGAAGGAAGAAACGCAAGAAAACTTATCAAAGAAGGAGCAAGATCTGACCCGGGAAATGAAAGTGCAGCTGACCGACAACAAAAAAGAAACAGTTCAGATTCTCGGTATCTTCGCGGCCTTTCTGGCAATAGCCACCATAAGCATGGAAAAAATCGGGGACATTGCTTCATCGGACACACTAAGCCTTATTTTCGGCATCTGCACGTGTTTCGGATATTTCATCATTTTATTGCAGCTGATTACGCGGAATACAAACAAAATGGTTACCACTATTATCATCGCCATATTAACCGGTCTGCTGCTTTACTGTACATTTTTCATAAGAAACGGAGAACAATTTTCCAAGGAAAGCCAGCCGGAGCAATCGGAAAGAACTCACATTTCCATCCACAACAACATGCAATAAAATGCTGGCATTCTCAAATAGCCATGACATTTAACAGGGAGGGAAGTGCTTCTTCATGCGAAGCGGCGGGAGGACGCCCGCACTCATCCGGGAAGAGGCTCTTCATCTGGAATGTGGCGAAAGAAAGGATTTTACTTTGACAATCAGACGAAATCAATGAAGTGATTTGAGCTTTCTGCTTTCATAAAATAATTCCATGCAGAAAACTTAAGTCGTAAGCTTCCAAAATTGGCGTATTGACTAGCATGGTTCTTTCCCATACCTTCGTGCTAAACTTAAAACTCGACAGATCATGTTTAGCGAAAAAGACTTTGAAAGACTGTGGTTCCTCTACAAGACTGAGGGTGAGCCCAAAGGAGTTTCCGTAAGCAGTCAAAAAAAGGCTATTGATTGAAATGGGTACCTTCGCTGCCAACCAAATTTATAGAATTATGTATAGCAGTGAAGATCTTGAAAGGTTTTACTTTCAGTACCAGACGGAGGCGTTACCCCGTGGAGAATCTCTCCAATCG